>JBDSBS010000306.1:0-5055 GCA_039921435.1 Planctomycetota bacterium
TCGCACCGCGCAAAGAAACGCGGGAGTAGCAGATCAGAGGTCCCGCGAGTCGACCACGACCTGCATGTCGCTGTAGGCAACCTGGCCGCGGCGGTTCGTGCTCGCCACGACAAGGTGCAGGAGGATCTGGCGGGCCGAGCTCGGGCCGACCACCTGGATCTCGAACCCGTGCGGGAAGCCCGCGCCCAACAACGAGGTCACAGCGTACTTGCCGACGCCGAAGGCCGGGATCGAGAAGTTCGTCGCGATCGAGTGGTGTCGGTAGGCGAGCCGCCCGACGACTGCCGACCCGTCCTTGCGCAGCACGCTCCATGGACTGGGGCGGCTGCCGATCGGACTGTTGCTGAGCGAGCCATCGGAATCGTCGATCTGGCGGAACGTGCCCACCGCCACAGGGTCACCCCCCCGCCGCCAGACGACTTCGCAGCGATCGTGCACGATCCCGTTGACGTCGGGCGTCTGCGTGAGCATGTGCAGCAGAACCTCTGCCTGATCGACTGGATCCGTGATGCGGTCGATCGAGGCAGAATCGATCAATGGCTCGGACACGACTCGCGCGATGTTGAGACCCGAGGATGAGCCCGCCGCCGGCCCGCCGCTCTCGGGCGCCAGGTAGTAGTAGATCCAACGCGAGACGTCGACGAGGTACTCCCTCGAGCTCGTGCAGACGAAGCGATCGTCCCAAACCAGCTTCGAGAAGAGCAGCGAGTTGCCCGTGATCTGAGACCCCACGGTGTCGACACGAAGCAACGCGTTCGGGGATACGGTGGGCAGACGCAGACCGGCTAGCGGTGCTGGCGCACCGGCGAGGTCGATCATGGCTACGTTGCCGTTGCCTTCGGCGTCGTTGCCAAAGACTCGCACGCACGAGACCAGTTCGAGGCGCAGCTGGTCGACGAGGTCCTGAGTGACCTCTGTCGCACGATTGAGGCGCCGCGCGTATTCCTGTGCATCGGTTCCAGAAATCGACAAGGTGACGACGGCCAGGATCATCAGGCTCAGCAGGACCGAGGCGATCACCACCTCGATCAAGCTGAAGCCCGCGCTACCGGCCCTTCTTGGTGCCATTCTTGGTGTACGTTCCATGACGTGCCTGCTCATCGTTGGATGAAGATCTTGGCCTTGTGGTACGAGTAGTGGACCTGCGCGCCCTGGCGGTAGCAGTCGACGCGCAGCGTGTAGCTACCTTCGGGGAAGGTCACGGAAGGCACACTCCAGTCGAAGACCTCGTTCCCCACGGCCAGGTCGTTCACGATGTAGGTGCTGTTGGTCGGCCGCTCGCCCGGCGTCGCAACCGTGTTGTCCTGCGCGTAGTACCAGTTGGCGCCGCCGTCGTTCGAGTACATGATCACGTACTGGAGCAGCGACTCGTTCTCGGCGTATGTGCCGGAGGCGGCATAGGGCACCCCGTCCCAGCGAGTCCACGAAACCGCGTACTGGATCTGGATCGTCGACGGATCGTTGAGTTCGGTGATGTCCGTCGGCGACTCGATCTCGAGGCGCGGCAGCTGCGGAATGCGGAACGTGTTGCTCGTGCTACCGGCTTCGAAGAACGAGTGCACGAGCGACAGCACGGCAAACTTCGAGATGAACGTCGTGCCGTTCTCGACGGCGTTGCTGATGCCGTTGACCACGACGTAGGCAGCCGTGGTGTTGCCCGGGTCGACGAGTTTGACCAGGCCGGACCCCGTGCCCGCCGCGTGCGTGTAGTACGTGCGAAACAGCGACGCCTTGTACTTGGTGCTGTACGGGGCGTAGCTGAACTCCTCGCCAGTGCTGCCGGCCAGGGTCAGGCCGAACGGTCGCGTGATCGGTGCCGCGGTCGGCATCGTCATGTTGTAGTTGTTGGCCAACTCGAGCCCCACCGCGGTGAGCGTGCCGTTGCCGCTCGAGCTGACGTGGTGGAACGACGACGCCGTCGTGCCGATGTTGAAGAAACACGTGCAGCCGTTGCCAGCCGTGCGCTGGAGGAAGTTGTTGATCGTCGTGCCGTAGGCCAAGCGGTTGCTGACGACGTAGACGCTGTTGGCGGTGTCTTGGTAGAACTTGTTCGCGGCGGTGCCCGCGGCCAGGTTGCCGCGTGGTGTGGCCCCCGCGAGCCACATGGTGTTCTGGTTGTCCGGGAACAGCTCACCGAGCCACGGCATGCCCCACCAGTAGCCGGCTCCCGGCGCGCGCACAAAACGGCGTGCCCCGATGATCGTGTTGATGTAGCCCGTAGTGCTCGGGACGCCGTGCGGCGTCAAGTCGCTCGGAATCGAGTTAGGGTAGCCGTTCCCCGAGTCGTAGCCGATGTCGTTGCCGATGCCGAGGTAGTAGTACGAGAAGCCGGTCAGCGTCGTGTAGACACATGCACTCTTCGTGAGGCCACGGCGGAACAGCTCGAAGTAACGCGGCACGTCGCACGACATGGCGCTGCTCCAGCGGTTGCGCAGCACGGTGCCGCTGATGGCGGGGTAGTCGGCGGCCAGGGTGGCGGCGGTTGCGGGGCTGTTGATCAGACTGTCGTGATACCAGTTGTAGGTATTGAGGTAGTCGAGACCGTTGGTGCCGACCGTGCCGTTGAAGCAGTCCTTGTACGGCAGGTGGCGCGGATCGCCGTTGAACTGCGATCGCTCCGTGATCGGCACGTCCTCGGCGCTGTCCGTCCACCACGCGTAGGTCGCCGACAGGTTGTCGGGCTGCACCGCCGGCCCCGGGAACACCGTGCCGCTGTTCCGCCACGCCGTGGCGCCACCTGGCTCACCCGAACCGATACGCGTGCGCACCTGCAACAGCACGTCTCCGACCGGGTTGCCCGCCACGAACGTACCGTTCGTCAGCACGTTGGGGTTGATCCGCAGGGTCCAACGCGCGGTGTTCTTGGGCAGCGTGTTGCTCACAGTCGTGAGGTCTCTGCCGAACGAGGGGCCCGCGAGCGTCGGGCACGGGATGTACTCCATCTGGTACAGCCGCGCTCTGGTCGTATTGGCCAGCCCGCGGTTGGCGGTGTCCAGTGGAGCAACGACCGGCGTGTTGTAGAGATAGATGCGGGTGAACTCCTGCCCCGCACCCGGGTTCACGAACTCCGCGCGGTAGCGCATCTCGTTGGCGACGAGGGAGCCGTCGGAGATGTGCTTGGCTGCCAGCCATACCGTGCTGTAGAGGGTGGTGCCACCCACCGACACGCCGCCCTTGACGTTAGACAGGGTGCACGAGGTGCTGAGTTTCGTCGGTGCGACGGGATCGGTCAGATTCAAGCCGGGGAACTCGAGGACGATCGGGTCCGCCAAGATGTCTGGGCGTCCGGCCGAGACGTGCGTCGCCGGGCTCGCGTCATAGGCATACACGCGGAACTGCACCGAATCCGTGACGCTGGCCTCTTTGTTCTTCGTGCGCAGCTCTTCGGGGTGCGTGACGGCGCGGATCTCGGGGTGCAGCACCGGCTCCTTCGCCGCGTCGCTGTAGTTGCGCAACGCGGGCATCGGCAACAGTTCGCCGTGCAGGTTGATGATGAGCGCGTTCTTGTACTTGGCCGGGCTGCTGTAGAGGTCCTCGAGGAACAAACGCATCGTCGGCTCCTTCGACATGTCGCCGAGCTCGGGCGGCACCGGATCGCCGAGCGCGATCGCGGCGGTGATGGCCGCCTCGCGATCTTCTATGGCCGTCTTGCGGGCCTGCCACAGCGCCAGCTCGTCCGGGTAGCGCATGGCGTGGTTGAAGAAGTCGGCCAGCGCGTACGGACGTGGATTCAGGTTGACGTCGTAGCCGTTCTTCTCGGTGCCATCGACGTTGATGCGGCCGCGCATGTTATCGGGCACGTAGTAGAAGGTCGACGCGTTGCCGGACGGCATGCGACCCGGGTAATGGTAGACGTCCGGGATCGGCTGGTAGCTGTCCGTCGTCTCGTTGGTGTACGGGCGGTAGGTCAGGTTGCGGCCCATGCTCGCCTTCGTGATCCAGTGCGTGCGGAAGACGAGGCCCGGATTGCGGTTCTCGAGGTCCGTGATCATCGATTCGACGAACGGCTTGATCGAGTCCATGAAGACCCACCAGCCCGGGATGTTCTCGACCGCCAGCAAGTAGACGTCGAAGACCTGCGAGGTCGGGAACGCCTTACCCGCCGAGTTGATCACCGCCGACAGATCCGCCATCGGGTGGTCGTTGCCGTTGCGATCCTTCCGGAAGATGCGCACGGTGACGTAGCGCACGTTCCGGTTGTTGAGGCCGAGGAACGGCTGCACCGTGATGCGCCGCGACCAGACCCATGCACCGCCGCGCTGGAAGTTGCCGGAGACCACGTGGTCCGGGGCGACCGTCGCACCGAGCGAGTCGGTCTGGATCGTCAACGGCGCCCGGTTGACGATGCCGTCGTCGAGCACGTCGAGGTCGACTGCGGCATCGATGTTGCCGCGATCGACGAAGCCCTGGATCTCCGACAGGATCGCCTGCGCCTTGGTGTAGGCGAACACACGATCGCGTTCGGTCGCCGTGGTCAGGTAGTTGATGGACAGGTGGTTGATCAACACCACCGCACCGATGACCAGGATCAGCATGCCGAACGCGAGTTCGGCGAACGTGAATCCTGCCTCGTTCCGGACATGAGACAGCTGCATGGGCATACGCTCCAAAGAGAGTTCGGGCCTCGTCATGGTTGCCGGTTGCTATCGACCGACCGGGCATGCCCTATGTGGTCGATCTGACGCCGCCGTCCCGAAGCGAGACCAGCGGCGGTTCGGCGCCATGCCACCGATGCGCAGCACCCGCGGATCTGTCGGCATTTTCGACACGGCGAGCGGCGTTCGATGATTTGCAACACCAGGGCCGGTGGTCGATGCTCTGTGACTTGTCCTGGTCCCGTTCGATCGCGCGCGCCTTTGGGCGCCCCCTCACTCTGTTGCGCCGCCATCTGGGCCTCGTGCTGGCAGGATCCCTGTTCATCCCGGTGCATGCGGCAGTGTCTCTGTGGATGCCGCGCCTGCTCGGCAACGTGCTGGACGAACTGCAGGGCGGCGGCTCCAAGCAGGCGCTGCGCGACACGTGCTGGCTACTGCTCGGGCTCGCGATCGTCGAATC
>JBDSBS010000307.1:0-10653 GCA_039921435.1 Planctomycetota bacterium
GCGGCGGCAAGCAGGATGGCATCGGTCACGGCAGCGAGCGCTCGCTCGGCAGAGGCGGCGGGCACCAGGTCGGGGTGGCCGGCGGCGAGTGCCTGCAGCGCAGCAGTGTGATCGCGGTGGGCCAGCGCACGAGCGAACGCGCCGATGCCGGGCTGCTCGGCAAAGCGGTGGTTGATGCGAAGCGCGATCGTGGCGTCGGCGATCGGCGCCGCCTGCGGCTGCACCGGCAGGCGCATGCCGGTCGCTGCTTCGACGAACGTCGCGAGCTGCTCGCCAGGCCCAAGTTCGGGGCGCGCGGCGCGGCACAGATCGCCGAGCACCTGGCCGGCCGCAACGGCGGCGAGTTGGTCCTTGTCGCCAACGAGCACGAGGCGCGCTTCGTCACGCAGCGCGGAGAACAACACTGCGAGCACGGCTGGGTCGATCATCGACGCTTCGTCGACCACCACCACGTCGTACGGCAGCAGCTGATCGGACCCGGCCCGGAAGGCATCGTCGAGTGGCAGGTAGCCGAGCAGGCGGTGCAGCGTCTTGGGTTCGAGGGTCGCGGTGGCGGCGGCGAGCGCTGGCTGCTCTTGGGCACTTCGCCGCAGTGCCTCGCCGAGGCGCGCGGCGGCCTTGCCGGTCGGTGCGGCGAGTGCGATGCGCAGCGTCGGGTTGCGATGCTGCAGCACGGCGAGCAGGCGCGCCACCGTCGTCGTCTTGCCGGTGCCAGGCCCGCCGCAGACGATCGCAAACGAGCGGTGAACGGCCGCCGCGACGGCCGCCAGTTGCCAATCCGGTTCGCCCGCGGCCGCGCCAGGCAGGAGCTGTAATGCGCCCAGCGCAACGCGCAGTTCTTCGGCGGTGGTGGTTGCAGGGCTCGCGAGGCGTCGGCGCAGGAAGGCCAGCAGGCGCTGTTCGGTCTGATAATGGCGCAGCAGGTAGAGGCGCTGCTTGCCGTCGACCACGAGCGGCCGTGGTCCACCGTCCAGCGAAGCATCCACCGAAGCGTTCGCCGAATCGTCGCTGCACAGCCCCGTCGCCGCGAGTGCTGCCGTCCACGACGCGACGGGTGGAAACGGCAGCGCACCGTCGAGGCTCTGGCCTTGCCACTCGGCGAGCGCCACGCACACGTGGCCCTGGTCGCGCTCCTGACAGAGCAGAGCGACCGTCGCGAGCAGCAGGTCGCGATCGCCGCCGCGCGCGAGTTGCCACAAGGTCTCGCCGAGCTGGGCGGCGAGCGAAGGTTGCTCGAAGGCTGTGGACTTCGCCGCGCGGGTGCGATTCATCGGCCTGCCTGCTCGCCAGCAGCCCAGCGATCCATGGCCTCGAGCAGCGCTGCGCTTGGGCGATCGAAGAACATGCCGCAGCTTTGCTCGGGCAGGGCACCGCGCAGGAACGCGTAGCAAACCCCGCCGAAGTGCCGTTCGGGCGCGTAGTCGCGCAAGCGGGCGCGCAGGTGTCGGTGCAGCGCGAGTGCGTAGAGGTGGTACTGCAGCACGTAGTCGTGCTGCAGCATGGCGAGCTGCAGCGCGTCTGGACCGTAGTCTTCGATCCGGTTGCCGAGGTGATTCGACTTCCAGTCGACGATCCAGTAGCGGCCCTCGTGTTCGGCGATGAGGTCGGCGAAGCCGGTCAGGAATCCGCGCAGCACGCGGCCGTGCAGCGTCAGCAAGTGCTTCGCGTAGCTTGCCGCGACACCGCCGTGCTCGGCGAACACAGCGGCCAGCGTGCGCAGCTCGGCGCGTTCGGTCGGCAGCGTGAACTGCCACTCGGCCTGCTTGCGCCCGCGGCACAGTACAGCGATGGTTGGTCCGCCGGAGTGCACGAGAGCCGCCGCGAGGTCGTGCAGGTTGGCGAGCACGTCGGCAACGGGATCGACGACGCCTGGATGAGCTTCGGGCTCGGCCAGCCCGAACTGCAACAACGTCGAGCCGACGAGCTGCCGGGTGCGGTCGTCGTGCAGCGCGTTCCAGTCGACGTGCTCGAGCACCGTGTGCAGGCACTGGCCAGCCACAGCACCGCGCTCGAAGCCAAAGATGCCGCGGCCGACGGCGGGTGGCTCGGCTGGCGTATCACGCGGCGGATCGAGCACGTCGCGCATCGAATCGCTCGGCGCAGCACCCGCGGTCAGCGACGAAAAGCTGTGCAGGGCTGTGAGCCGGTGCGTGCGCGCGACGACCCGTGGGCCGCGCAATGCCTGTGCGTGGGCAGGCTGAACGAGCACGACGTCGGGTTGCTTGGGCACTTCGGCGAAGTCCATCGTGCCGCGACTCTTTTGCACAAGCGCCTGCAAGTGCTCGCCGAACGCCAGCACATCGTTCTTGCAGGCCTTGCTCCATGCCACTGGCCAGTCCGCCGCTGCCACGTCGGGTGCCGCAGGTCGCAGCAACCAGCCGAGCGCGCTGCGCCACGAGCCGCCCCTTGGACCACCCATGGCACCCCAGTGCACGTAGCAGCGGCGGCGGCAACGCGTCAGCGCGACGTAGCAGAGCCGCACGTCTTCGGCGAGGCGTTCGCCTTCGCTGCGCAACCATGCCTCGCCCTCGCGATCGACGTCGAACTCGAGCCGACGGCTGGTCCCGTGTTGCAATACCGCCGAGCGGTCCGGTGCTGCGCGGCCATCCCACAAGAACGGGCAGAAGACGACTTCGTACTGCAGCCCCTTGCTGCCGTGCACCGTGAGAATCTGCACTGCGTCTTCGTCGCTCTCGAGGCGCAGCTCGCGGCGTTGGTAGTCGACCTCGTCCTGGTGGCGGCGCTCGTGCTGCAGCCACTGCAGCAGACCTTCGGGGGACAAGCGGTGCTCGAGTTCGGCTTCGTGCAGCATCTCGAACAGCTGTTGAAAGTTCGTCAGCCGCCGTTCGCCGCCGGCGATCGCGAGCAGGCGCCGTTCGCCGCCAAGGTCGGCGAGCATCTGCTCCTTCATGACGACGAAGCCGGCGCGCAGCCACAGTTGGCGCCACGCATCGAGGCGGGCGATCTCGCGATCGAGGGCCTGGTCGTCGTCGTCGAGGGCACGCAGCGAGCTGGCATCGTGACCCCATAGCCGCGTCGACATCGCCGCGCGCGCGCGCTGGGCATCCTGCGGCAGCAAGATCGCGAGCATCAGGCGTTCGAGCTCGATCAGTTCTTCGGTGGCGAAGACGTCGCCGGCCTTGCCGATCGCGGAGACGATGCGGGCCTCGCGCAGGTTCTCCTGGATCAGGATGGCCTGTCGATTGGTGCGCGTCAGCACGGCGATGTCGCGGGGGCGCAGCGGCCGCGAAGGCCTGCTTGGTGGGTTGGTGGGTGTGCCGCTGGGTGTGCCGCTGGGTGTGACGTCGAGCGTGATGCCGGCGCGCAGCAGGCGCGAGATCTCCGCGGTCACGTCGGCGGCGATGCGCGGCTCCGACAGGTCGCCGGGCCACAGATGATGGCCCTGCACCTTTTCGGCCGGCGGTGGCACGAAGCGCCAGCGCAGTGCGGGCGCCGGATCTCCCTCCAGCTGCAGTTCGTCGGCGGCCGCCGCCGCACGCACGGCAGGCAGGCGGATGCCGGGCTCGACGAAGGCGTGCTTGCCGGCGAACAGTTGGCCGATCGCCGCCACGAGTTCGACCGAGCTGCGGAAGTTGACGTCGAGCGTCGCCTGCTGCACGGCGTCCTTGCGCGCTGCGAGGTAGGTGTGCAGGTCGGCGCCGCGGAAACCGTAGATTGACTGTTTGGGGTCGCCGACGAGAAACAGGGGTCGGTGCAGGAAACCGGTCGCGAAGATGCCGTACTGGAGCGAGTCGGTGTCCTGGAACTCGTCGATGAGGGCCACGCGGTAGCGCTGGCGCAGCGTCTGCAGCAAGGCTTCGCGTCGATCGGGGTCGTGCAGTGCCTGGTGCGTGCGCGCAAGTAGATCCTGGAACGAGAGCACGCGGTCGCTTCGCTTGTGCTGTTCGAGCCGCGTGTGCAACCGCAACAGCAGGTCGCTGCGCAGGTGGCTCCTGGCCAGCTGCGTTGCGGTGTAGACCCGTTCGCAGGCCGCGAAGAACGCGTGATCGAGGCGCGGCGACGAGCGCCTCTTGACAGTCTCGCCGAGGCGGCTCGGGGACAGTTCGCAGAGCATCGACAGGCCAAGCTCGGGTGCGGTGGCGAGTGTCTCTTGCAGTTGCACGAGGGCGAACGTCGCATCGTCGGGCAGCGGTCCCTTGTCCTTGAGCCACGGAAAGGCCGCGATCTTCGCAGCGAGCGCAGGTTCCCACAGGGCGGCCGCGCTGTGCACCGCGGAGCGCAGGTTGGCGAGGTGCACGTCCAGGCGCGGCTCGGCGGGGTCGAGCTCCACGTCGGGATGCCGCTGCCACAGGCGGTAGATCTGCACGAGCGCGTCGGGGTCGAGGCCGACGTGGTGAAGCAGCGCGCCGAGCACGGGGCTGTCGTCTCTTCGCACGAGGCGCAGTGCATCTTCGGCGGCGCGCTGCCAGAGCGGGGCTTCGTCGGCAGCGAACTCGAGCTGGAACGGTTCGTGGCTCTCGAACGCCGCTTCGTCGAGCAGGCGCTTGCAGAAGCCGTGCATGGTCGCGATCGAGACCTGGTCGAAGTCGTCGAGGGCCTGGCGCAGGACCTTGGCGCCCTTTGGGCCGTGGCGCGCGAGGCCAGCGAAGAACGGGTCGTCGGTGCTGTCCCCTTCGCAAACGGCGAGCGCAGCGCCCAGGCCGCGGCGCAGGCGGTTCTTGAGTTCGTCGGTGGCCGCGATCGTGAACGTCACGACGAGCGCCTGGTCGAGCCGTTCGATCGCGCCTTCGAGCAAGAGGCGCAGCAGGATGCCCGTCAGCGTGTAGGTCTTGCCGGTGCCGGCACTCGCTTCGAGCAGCACGGTGCCTTCGCCAAGCGGTGCAGTCGGCAGGTCGAAACGCGGCAGGCTCATCGACGCAGCAACCTAGCGGGGCGGTGGCAGCGATGCACGGTGTGGCTTCTGGGGTTCTGCGGTCGCGTTCGGCCGCCGATCCATGCGCGCATGTGGCCTACACGTCGCGCAAGAAGCTGCACGCCGGTTCCCAGACCGCGCGCGCCCAGTCGGCAAACGCGGGTTCCGCGACTGGATCGCGCCCGCGCATGCACAGTTGGATGTGTGGATCTTCGCTGTCGTGCGGGACCGGGTTGTCGGGATTGGTGTTGGGCGACCATTCGCGGCGCGCGGTGCGCAACGCCGCGGCGGGGTCCCGGCCCGAATAGAGCGCGGCGCCGTAGGCGTGCGAACTCCTCTCGAAGAACGGCAAGGGCTCTTGCTGACCGCGGCGATAGCCCTCGACGAGCAGTGCCAGCTGTGTGGTGACGATCTCTGGGTCTGGCGCGAGCAGCAGGTTGCTCTTGTCCTTGCCGATGAGCCGGGTCTGCAGCGGCAGCCCGGTCGCGCCTTGCTGCCGTGCAGCCGCTACGAACAGGTGCAGCAGCCAACCCTTCAGTCGGTCCTTGGGCTTGAGCCTGGCGATGCGCATGCGCACCATCTCGGCAGGTCCGAGCCCGTCGACTTCGCCCGCGATCGCGAAGTCCGCGCCGCGCACGTTCAGGACTCGGCGCCCCGTCACGCGAAACGTCTGGGCTGTGTGCAAGAACTGCTCGGTCTCGGCGGCGATGGTCGCGTGTACGGCCGTGCCATGCCAACCGACCGGCAGCATGCCCGTCGCGCGCGCCAGCGCCTCGGCGTCGCTCGGCGGGTTCTCGCCGCGCATGGCGGACCGCACGGCGCCATCCTGCAGCAGGTACTTGTCGAGGTTGTGGATCGCAAACGGTTCGGCATCGTCTTCGCGGTCGTCGCTGGCCCTCACGCGCAGGCGCAGCGACTGCTGCAGGAAGAAACGACACGGATGCCACCAGAACGCGAGCAGACGTTCGAGCGCGATGGGCTCGGGCTCGGCTTGGTCTGCATCGACTGGCGTGCCATCAACTCGTGCGCCGACAACCGGGGCGCTGACAACTGGTGCGCGAGCCACTGCAGCTTCGGGGCGAAACCACGGTGCCTCCGCGGCCAACACGGCGGCCTCTGGCTCGGGCCGCCGCACGAACGTGAACAGGCGCGCATCGTCGCCGCTGCGGTAGCGCGTGCTCCACGGCTGCAGCGGCTGACGTACGAGCACGTAGTCGCGCGGCGTGGCGAAGCCAGGCGGCGCCACGCACGTGCGGTCGAGGTGGTCGAGCAGTTCGGCGAGCACCACCGAAGGCGCACATTCGGCGTCGTCCTTGGCCGAGTGCCCGACGAAGGTCAGGTGCAACCGTTCGCGCGCGGCCAGCAGCACGTCGAGGAACGTCTGCCGGTCGTCGAGGCGGCGGCTGCGATCGCCACTGCGCCGCTTCTGCGCGATGAGGTCGAACGGCACCGGCTGGTCGCGGCGCGGAAACGAAGCGTCGTCGAGACCACACACGAACAGGCAGCGCGCTGGCACGGTGCGCATCGGCAGCAGCGCCGCCACGGTGACGGCGCCGGCGAGGAAGCCGCGCGCGCCAGTGCTCTGCTGAAGCGCCTCGGTTAGCCAGTCGCGCAGCACGGTCGGGTGCACGGATTCGCTGTGTCGAGCCTGTGCGGCCAGCGATCGCAACTTGGCCGTGGCAGCCCGCAGCAGTGCGATGGCCGTGTCGTCGTCGCCACCGGCCGGGGCGAAGAGCTTCTCGACGAGCGCGTCGAGCAGAGAGGCCCACTCGGTCAGGGCGTGCGGCGCGTGCAACGGCTCGATGCAGCCAAACAGCGTGTGGGCAAAGTGCACGAAGCGCGCGAGCTGTTCGCGGCGACCTTCGGTGACGTCCGCGACTGGCAAGACGCCAGCTATCAGGTCGTCGCTGGGTCCGGTGGCGATACCGAGCAGCAGCCGCTGCAGGCCCGGCAACCACGCGTTGTCGCCGAACGGCGGGAGGTCGAAGCGAGCCGCGCGGCTGTCGGCGTCGAGACCCCAGCGGATGCCGGCTCGCTGGCAGCTGCGACGCAAGGTCGGCAAGTCGCTGGCTGTGAGACCGAAGCGGCGCTGGATGGCCGGTTGTTCGAGCACGTGCAGCACATCGACGGCGCGCAGGCGATCGTGCGCGAGCTGCAGGATGGCCATCAGTGAGGCACAGATGGGCAGGTCGCCGGTGGCACTGCGGTCGGCCAGGTGGAACGGCAGGCAATCGGCGAGCGGGCCGAACACGGCGTGCGCGTACGGCGCGTAGCGTGCGATGTCGGGCACGAGCACGAGCACTTCGTGAGGTGCTACTCCTTCTTGGAACGCGGCGAGGATCTGGTCTCGCACGACCTCGAGTTCGCGCTGCGGCGAGTGGCAGTCGTGCACGTGCAGCGACGAGTCGCCTGGAGCCACGCGGAACGAAGTTGGGCCACCTGGCCGCCCGCGGTCCAAGACCTCGACGATGTCGCGCTGCACACACTGCAGCAGCGAACCAGGTTCGTTCTCGGCGGCCAACGGCGGCTCTTCGTCGAAGCAATGCAGCGGCGGCAGCGGCGGCGGCGGTGCCTCGAGATCGAGCAACAAGTCGGCGAACTCGCGCGACTCGCCGCCAAACCGGGCCAGCAAGGCGTTGCCACCGACTTGCTCGCCTTTGGCGCGCAGGTCGCCCGTGTAGTGGGGCGTCGGGCTTGGTACGTAGAGACGCACGGGCACGTGCACGGCGATCATCTGCAGCAGCCGCGCAAAGGCTGGCGGTAGGGTGCCGGCGCCAAACACGAACACGCGCGGCGGCAGGATCGCGCGAGCCCGCGCGGGATCGGCCAGCGACCGTCGCAGCCGTTCCAGACGATGGGCCGATGGAATCGCGTCCATCGAAAGCACCTCGTCGTCGTTCGCGATCTCGGGGAACAGCAGCGGCGTCGCTTCGCTCTTGCCGCCCCGCCGCGGGCGCTGTGGGGCCGCGGGCAGCGTCATGTCTGCATCGCGCAGCAGCGCGCGCCACAGGTGCGCTTGCCAGACGGCGTGGGGTCCGAGCTGCTTGCAGTCTTCGCCGCGCGCGAAGGCGAGCAGCACATCGTCGCGGTAGAGCTGGTAGTCGTCGAAGCAGGTGGCGAGGCGGCTGCAGAGCTGGAAGCGCTTGCTGCCATCGGGGTCCGTGCCGCAGTAGAGCGCGGCCTGGCCGAGTTCTTCGCGCAAGGTCGTCTGGCCGAGCAGTCGCCACAGTCGCCACACCAGCACGTCGCGATCGAACGCATCGGCCCCGAGGGGCACAGCTGTGCTCGCCAGTTCTTGCAGGAATGCGCCGAGGAACGGCAGGCGCAGGCCGGCGGCGATACCGAAGCGCTCGGCGAGGCGCAGTTGCACCCAGCGCGCGAGGCCCGGACCAGGCACGAGGATCGTCTCGGTCACCAGCGGCGGCGACGGGTCTGCCGCGAGGTCGTGCGCGAGCGCCGCGAGCAGTTCCTCGAGGCGGTGGTTTTGGTGTAGGAGGAAGTCCACTCGCCCGTCGACGCTAGCGCAGAGGCCCGGCGGATGCACGCGACGCGCCGGGCGAGCACCAGGCGAGCGCGGTGGAACGCGCTACTTCGCGATCAGTCGTTGAGCGCGGCGTCGAGCTTCGCTTCGACCAACTCGGTGAGCGCAGCCTGCTGCATGACGAAGCTCTCGGTGAGGCTTTGGTCGAACCAGAGGCCATACCGCACCGACTCACCGGACACGGAGCGATGCCGGATGTTGGCGCCGAAGCGGAAGCGTCGCTCCATGCCGGGCACGGTGAACTCGACGAGGCAGGAGCCCGTGTTGGCGAGCGCGCACTGTGACAGTCACGGAAGCGCTGAAGCAGAGGCCGCTGCGCGAGACGTCGCACAACACGCGATCCCCGAGACCACGCCAACCAACGACACCTCGGCTGCCGAGATCGAGCAGCTCCGCGCCCGCTACAAGCACGTCCGGGAGCCGATCCTGGTCGCGCTGAACATCCTGGTTCACGACCAGAACATCGCGCTGGGCGACGCGAAGGCCAAGGCTGCGATGCACGGCGTCAAGATCACAGCCGCGTCGGTGAGCGGCGCCCGGCGGCGCTGCGCTGCTTCGCCAAGAAAACCAGGACACCGCCTTCGGATCCGCCGCGCATGCGCGACGCCATACGCATGGTGGCCGCTCTGGGCGGATTCCTTGGTCGCAAGAGCGACGGCGAACCGGGTACGGAGACTGTCTGGCGCGGCCTCGAGCGCTTGATGGATTTCACGATCGCCTTCCGCATGTTTGTTTCGTCCGCCTAGGCCCCGTGTTCAGCCCTACGAGATGTGGGGCACGATCAGTTCGCGCGGGCGGGGAGAACATTGGTGCACGCGCTGCAGCAGCTGTTCACGTCGGTGGCGCGCTCGCTGTGCAGCACACTGGACAACATGGCCACGCCATGCTCCGTGAAGACGCGCGGCCGGTACTTGGTGTTGCTGACCTGAGCCTGAAGCTCGGCTTGGACCTGCCCGGCAAGGAAAGGACAGGGTCATGGCGGACCTCGAAGCTGCGGCAGGAGATCTCGAGGCGGGCCTGGATGCCACTTCCAGGCCAGGATGGCATTGTGCAGCCGTCTGTGCGACAGTCTGCACATGGCAACGAACCTGTCGATCGATCCGAAACTGCTCGACGAGGCGCTCAGGGTGAGCGGCGAGCGGACCAAGACCGCGGCCGTCGTCAGGGCATTGCAAGAGTTCATCGCGCGCCGGCGCCAGAAGGGCCTCCTGGACCTGTTCGGCAAGCTGACCTGGAATGAGAACTTCGACTACAAGGCCGAGCGTTCGCGGCGATGAACATCCTGGTGGACACCAGCGTGTGGTCGCTGGCCCTCCGCCGCGACAACACTTCCGACTCGCGACACGTACGACGACTGCAGGCGGCGCTGGAACACTCTGAGCAGCTGTTCACGACGGGCCTGATCCTGCAAGAGTTGCTGCAGGGCTTCGCCGGCGCGAGGAATCGGCAGGCGATCCTGGCGCAGTTCGAGTCCCTGCCGCTGATCGCACCGGATCGTGGCGACCATGTCGACGCCGCGGACCTGCGTTCTGCAGCGCGCCGGCGCGGGATCCAGATAGGAACCATCGACGCGCTATTGGCGCAGTTGGCGATTCGTCACGAGCTCGCGTTGCTGACGGCGGACCAGGACTTCGCAAGGCTCGCCAAGGTCGCACCGTTGCAGTTGCTCTCGCTCGATTGACGTGTCGGCTCTGGCGCCAGCCGTCAGTTCGCCAGCATCCAGCAGATTCACGGCGGTCGGCTCGAGCCCGACGGTGATCGGATGGTGCCACCGGCTCGCCATCGATCTGTGGCTGTGCGCGCGGTGTGGCGGCAATCCACCAGTGCGCTGGAGAACCCATCGCGGCCCTGGCCGCAACCAAATTGGTCGCAAGCCGCGCCCAAGCGCGCGGCAATTGGCCTTTGCCCGCTTGTTGGCTGAGGTCCTTCCCTTACGCAAACTGTCGCGGGGCGCGACAGTTTGCGAGACTACGGATCGAGACTACGGACCCATGGTGACTGCCGGGACACGATGCTCAGCTCAACGGCGGCAGTTCCGCCAGCACCTCGCTGAGCCGGAACTCGAGTTCGCGCCGGGTCTCGGGCAGCGAACGCCCCGCGCGCACATCCTTCAAGATGCTGACGAACGCCGCCCCGATGGCGTCGCGCTGGCGCGGCGGCAATGCCGCGACCACAAAGGCGCCGCGGTCCGTGGCCTCGAGCGGGCCGCGCCGTGCATGGCTGCGGTCGCGCACGGCGC
>JBDSBS010000308.1:0-4177 GCA_039921435.1 Planctomycetota bacterium
CTCGCCAACCACGACGTCGTGCGCCCAGACCTGCTCGTGGTGCTGCCGCAGAACGATGCGCGCATCACCGCGACCCATGTCTTCGGCACCCCGGACCTCGCCGTCGAGATCCTGTCGCCGAGCACCGCCGCACGCGACCGCACCAGCAAACGCCGCCGCTACCAAGCGGCCCGCACGCCCGAACTCTGGCTCGTCGATGGCAAGAAGCGAACGGTGACCCAGTACGTGCACGACGGTGCTGGCTTCGGCGCCCCGACCGTGCACACGACCTCGATCCGCCTCGCCATCCTGCCCGCCGTCGAGATCCCGCTGCACGAGATCTGGTGACGTGCTCTGAGGACCGTGCGCGAGTACGGTGCGCACATGTTCTCGAGGTAGTTCGTTCGCCTGCTGTGTGCCCTGCTACTCGGCAGCCTAGCGGCCCCTGTCACGGCTCAAGTCGATCCACCGGCCAGCACCAGCACCCAGCAGAACCGGCCCGGCCCCGGGTCCCTCGACGCGACTACCACCCAAGCCCTCGAACGCCTGTCGACGCTGCTGGCCGAAAAGCGCCAGGCTCGCGCCGCCGCCGCCGCGCGCAACGACACGGCCGAGACGGCGGACCTCGACGCGGAGATCCGGGAACGCAGCTGGGGAGTTCGCGGGGCTCACGTCGCGACTCGACGTGCAGGAGTTCGAAGACCCGAAGAAGCAGTCGTTCAACCTTCAGCAGGAACTCGAACAGCTCGTGCGGCCGGTGATCAAGGCCATCAAGGATGCCACCGCGGAGTCAAGGCAGGTCAAGGACCTGGAGCTGCGCGTCGAGATGTTACAGCAAGCCAGGTCACGGCGCGCTGAAGCCGAACGCGAACGCGCTTCACGCTGGCGCCCGACCATCGACACCTTGCGCGGCGAGACCCTCGTGCTCAGAGCGCGCCTGCACGCACTCACCGCAGCACAGAAGCCGTTCTTCCAGCGCGCCACGGAGACGAGTCAGAGCTTCCTGAGGAACAGCGGCCTCAGCCTCTTGCTGTGTTTGCTGGTGTTCGTCGTCGTCTTCTTCGGTCTGCGCTTCGTCAGCAACCAGATACTGCGTCGCTTCGCCACCGATCGCGGCTTCTCCGTGCGGCTGTTCAGGGTGGCACTGGACGCACTGACCCTGCTGGTTGCCATCGTCGCCTTGCTCGCCGTGCCCTACGTGCGCGGCGACTGGCTGCTGCAAGCATTGGGCTTCATCTTCCTGATCGGCGCCGGCTGGGTGCTCGTGAAGATGCTGCCGCAGTTCTACGAACAGATTCGGCTCATCCTCAACATCGGTGCCGTGCGCGAGGGCGAACGCATCCTCATCGACGGGCTGCCGTTCCGCGTCGACGCGCTGCGGTTTCATTCGCGCCTGGTGAACCCCGACCTCGACGGCGGCTTCCTGCGCGTGCCGATCCAGGAACTGATCGGCAAACGGTCGCGCCCGAGCGGTGTGGACGAACCGTGGTTTCCGTGCCGCACAGGCGACGCCGTGATGCTGCGCGACGGCGTCGTCGGCACCGTGCGAGTCCAGACGCCCGAGGTCGCGGTGATCGACGACTACCACGCGCCGCGCAGCTACCCGACCAGCGCGTTCTTGGCGCTGCACCCGCGCAACCTGTCGGGTGGGTTCGCGGTGCACTCGCGCTTCGGTGTCGACTACAAGCACCAGGGCAGGTGACGACGACGATGCCCAAGCACCTGCAGCAGGTGCTCGCCGAGGGTCTGCAAGAGCGCGTCGAGAAGGGGAACTGCACCACGTGCGCGTCGAATTCGCCGCCGCCGACTCGAGCTCGCTCGACTTTGCCGTGATCGCCGAGTTTGCCGGCAGTGCGGGACCTCGATATCTCGAGCTCGAGCGGCTCTTGCAGCGACTGCTCGTCGATGCGTGCACGCAGAACGCATGGACGATTCCGTTCCCGCAACTCACGGTCCACAAGCCGGCCGACAACTGAGCTGGCACGCGGCGGGATGCCGCGCAGAGCACGGGGCGCGGTCCAGTCGGGTGCGTTCCGCCCCGAGGCCCGCTATCTTGGTGCCGTTCATGAGCCTCGACGACACGCATCCCGACGTCCGTCGCGCGCAGTTTGCGCGACTGCGCCAGATGACAGAGACGGAGCGGCTCGGCATGGTCGAGCAGCTGACCAAGATGACAGTACATCTGTCGCGGCACGCGATCCGCGAGACGATGCCTAGCGCGAGCGAGCAGCAGGTGATCCTGCGCTGGATCGAACTGACCTACGGCAAGGAGTTGGCGCAGCGCGTAGCCCCGTTCGCCGAACGCCTCGGACGCGCAACGGCGCCATGAGCGTCGTCGCCGCGCTGCAACCGGTCGTCGAAGCGTTCGAACGACTCGGCATTGCCTACCATGTCGGCGGCTCGGTGGCGAGTTCGGCGCACGGTTCGCCCAGGTCCACCAACGACGTCGACGTCGTCGCCGAACTGCGCCACGAGCATGTCGATGCTCTCTGCGCTGCCTTGGGCAAGGCCTACTACGCTCCCGCGGAGCTGATGCACGACGCCATCGACCATCGCTCGTGCGCGAACGTGCTGCACCTCGCGACCGGCTTCAAGGTGGACATCTTCGTGCGCGGCGATGGAGACTACGACCGGGCAGCGATGGCACGAGCCGTCGACCGCCAACTCGAGCCGGGCACGCGCATGTTCCACCTGGCCACGGCGGAAGACACCCTGCTGCGCAAACTGCTGTGGTTTCGCAAGGGGGGCGAAGTCTCCGAACGCCAATGGTCCGACGTGCTTGGCGTGCTGCGGCTGCGCCAAGCGGACCTGGATCACGGCTACTTGCACGATTGGTCGCAGCGGCTCGGCATCGATGATCTGCTCGCCAAGGCCGAACGCGAGACCGACGATTGAGTGTGGTACGGATCGTCGGCAAGGCGCGAGCACTCAGTTCGCGGCTCTACCAAGCACGAGGGCTTCAGCGGCAACCGGAGCCTGGCTGGTGGTAGCTCACGGATCGAACGTCCAACTGGGCCCTTCGCCGAGCACGGGGTAAGAGCGCGACGTCTCGTCTGCCTTTCCGAGCACGACACAGTGCGGCAATGCCACTCGCAGGGCCTGCAGTATATCGCCCGATAGCCCTGTACCGCTTACGTCGAGACGCTTGATCTGATGCAACTCGAGCAACAGCGTACTTGCCTCGCTGGCAAACCGCACATTGCGCAGGTCGAGTTCGCGCAGGCGCACGGCACCGACGAGACCGCGCACGGCGTCTTCGTCGAGAGACACATCCGTAAGCTGTAGCTTCTCCAGTTTGCTTCGCGCAAACGTGGATCCAAACGCTCCTGCATCCAGCCCGTTGCCGGCAAACGCCAGGCGCCGTAGGCTGGGCATCGCCGTCAGCAAGTCGAGCAGACGCGTTTGCTCCGCGCTCGCCGAAAGCAGC
Organism: Planctomycetota bacterium; assembly: GCA_039921435.1. Lineage (GTDB taxonomy): Bacteria > Planctomycetota > UBA1135 > UBA1135 > UBA2386 > DASVAL01. The sequence goes on from JBDSBS010000308.1 coordinate 3,407, forward strand.
TCGAAGTCGACGGCAACATGCAGCTCGCGGAGCCTCGGCAAGCGAACGATCGCCTCTAGCAGCGCCGGTGACACCGTGTAGCTCTGCAGCGACTCACCGGGGATCGACAATGCTTCGAGCCGCGTGAACGGCGCCAGGCACGCGGGTTCGAGCCCGTCGAAGGTGCCGCCGAACGAGAGGGAACGCAGGTTCGGCATGGCCGCGATGCGGGCCCAACCCGCAGGCGTGATGCCGCCGAGACCGCACGTGCTGAAACCGAGGTCCGAGACCGACAGTTGGCTCGACAAGACAGCGGCGATCGTGTCGTCGAGTCCGGCGCCGTAGTCGCAGATCGACAGGTATCGCAGCGCCGTGAGGCGCGGCAGTTCCGACTGCAGATCCGCAACGGACACCTTGCGCACGACCAGCCATCGCACACCGCTCGACATCGCACGCAGCTGGTCGATGGACGCGACGAAGAACTGGTTCGTGCTCACCGACAGATCGCGCAGCAGGACCTCAGCGGCTGCGGCCGGCCGCCACGCCTGCTCGCCCACGAACACGAGCGAGGGGTCTTGCACATCGACGTCGAGCACGCGGCCATCCCTGCCGACCAAGCGCGCGTCGAGCAGGTAGGTGCCGGGCCCCCGCTGGCGGCCCGCTACCGGCTTCCACAGCTCGTCGAGACGAAGACGCTCGCTCGACGACTCTTCGCTGGTCAAGCCCGGCATGGACCGGGCTGCCATGCCGGATCGCGACCAACCGCCCATCGACCGCATGCGAACGCGCACG
>JBDSBS010000309.1:0-3550 GCA_039921435.1 Planctomycetota bacterium
CGGGCCCCACAGGAAACAGGTGTTTTGGGTCAGATCATCGGCAGCGATGATGCGGTTTATCATGATAACGTGCAACGTTAGTGCGGATTATCATCGATAGCAAGGGGTGTCGGCCGCGCGAAAGGCCCGCTGACGCGGCAGCTTGGCGGCCATTGGTGGGCCACCGGCGCGAGTTCTACCGCTCGACCTCGATCTCGAGCAGGGCGAGCCCGTGCGTCTTGCCCTGCGCGTCCGTCTTGAGGCTCTCGCTGCCGCCGCCGCCGAGGCTGTCGCGCAGCAGGAAGTTGAGCGCCAACATGTTGGGCGCTTCATACCGCGTGACCTCGCCCTTGCAGATGGCGTGGAAGTGCTGCTTGACGCGTTCGACGGTGAGCTGCGCCTTGATGACTTCGTAGTCCTTCGCGTTGCTGACGAAGACGCCGACGTTGCTGCCGTCGCCCTTGTCGCCGCTGCGCGCGAACGCGAACTCCCTGAGCTTGACCTTCGCCATCACGACACCTCCACGCGCACGGTGGTCTTCACTTGAGTCTTGTCGAGCAGTGCCGGCCAGTAGCCGACGATGTCGGTTGCCTTCGCTCGTCCGCCTGCATAGCCGGTCACGCCGGGCGGGCCGCTCGTCACGAGCGGCACGACCTCCATGCCAAAGCGATCGACCTTCGCCTGGTCCTGGCACTTCACGCCGAGCCGCAGCAAGACCTCGGGTGGGTCCTTGGCTTCGATGATGCCAGCGTGACAGACGCCCGCGCCGACGAACTCGACGAGCTTCTCGTCATCGGTGAACGTGCAGCCGTCGAGCGCAAGCCGGCCCCAGACGATGTCGGCGCACAGCTTGGCCTTCTCGAGTGCGTCGGGACCGCTGACGGTCAACTGGCTCGTCGCCTTGAAGCCGTTCTGGTAGCTCAGCGAGACCTTGTAGGTACCGGTCGGTGCGCCGCCTTTGATGCCAGACAGGCGCACGCGGTCTTTGCCGACCTCTTCGATCTTGGCACTCGTGAAGTCCGCGGTGCAGTCGGGGCCGAGGTAGCGCTTCGGATCGCCCATTTCGTAGAGCAGCTGCGAGATCACGGTGTTGCGCGTGATGAGCCCACCGGTGCCCTCGTGCTTGGTGACGACGAACGTGCCGTCGGGCGCCGCTTCGATGATGGGGTAGCCGATGCGCACGTAGTCCTTCACCGCGCGCCAGTCGGTGTAGTTGCCGCCCGTGCATTGTGCACCGCACTCGGCGATGTGACCCGCCATCGTGCTCGCGGCGAGTTTGTCGTAGTCCGCAGGGCCCCAGCCAAACTCGTGGATCATCGGGCCGCCGACGAGCGCAGGATCCGTGATGCGGCCGCCGATGACGATCTGCGCGCCCTGCTTCAGGCACTCGGCGACCGCGAACGCGCCGATGTAGACGTTGGCGCTGAGCAAGCGGTCCTCCACTTCGGCGAGTTGGCGACCGTCGTCCATGTTGACGAGCTTGTGTCCGTTCTTCTGCAGCTCCGGCAGACGCGGAAGGATGTCGTCGCCTTCGATGATGCCGACCTTGAGGCCCGCAAGGCCCTTCTTGCGCGCCAGCTCCAACACCGCCTCGAGACACGCTTGCGGGTTCACGCCGCCCGCGTTGGCGATCACCTTGATGCCCTTCTTGTGGATGTCGGGCAGCGTGCGGTCGAGCAGCTTGACGAAGTCGGTCGCGTAACCGGCCTCAGGATTCCGCCCCTTGAGCTTCTGCATGATGCTCATGGTGACTTCGGCCAGGTAGTCGAGCGCCAGATAGTCGAGTGGGCCTTCGCGCACGAGGCGCACGGGGCCGAGGATCGAATCGCCCCAGAAGCCTTGGCCGTAACCGATGAAAACTTTGTCGCGCATGCGGATCGTGGGAGAACGGGGGCGAGCAGGATAGCGGGGTAGGGCTGGTCGACGCGACGAAGTAACTCGCGACCATCGCCCAGCTCTTGGTGGGCATGGTTCAGCTGCTCCCCGTCCGTGCAGCCCTGATCTGGCTCTCCCTCCGCCTCTTGGCGTTGTGCGCGGAAGCCGTTGGCTCCGGCCAAGGTGACTGGCATCGGTGCTGGCGCCGGCCTCCAAGAGAAACCAGAACCGTGCGTCGGCGCTTGATCGATCGGCGCCGGCCACCGAGCATGGTCGGACCTTGCCGAGCCGAACCCTCACTGTGAACCGCTTCGTCCTGCTGGCCGTCTCGCTCTTGCTCGTCGTCGTCGCGGGCTGCTCGCGCGCCGAAGTCGTCGAGTCCAGCGCCAAGGTGCCCGCCACGTCCGCACCGGCGTCGACGCCGGCGGCCGAAGACGACTGCACGCTCGCGACCAAGCTCGTCGACGGCATTCCAGGCAGCCCCGGGCACCTCATCAAGTCGACGCGCAATCCGAATGGCGACAGCGAGCTCTCGGTGCTGATGCGCCAGTTTGTCGACGACCTGCGCGAGGTGCGCGCGCTGCTCGAGGCCAAGGAGCCCGTGAAGAAGCTCTACCCGACGCACCGCAAGATGCGGTGCGCGTGGCCCACGAAGCCCGAAGAGCGCAATCAGAAGTTCGATGGGCTGGCGCAGGGCTACCTCGCCGCGGTGCGTGCGTTCGACACCTCGCCGCAGAAGGCGTCCTACAACGCCGTGATCCAGGGCTGCATCTCGTGCCACTCGGCGTCGTGCGGCGGCCCGCTCGAGTTCATCGACGGCATGAAGTGGCAGTGAGCTCTGAGGCTGGCCTCGGCACCCGTTGCCGGCGTTTTCCGCTCGGAGACTCTGTTCGAGAGAATGTAGACCTCGTCGGCGTTTTTCCGGCAAGAACGCCGACGAGGTGTACGGGCGTCGGCTGAGCGGAGCAGTTGCCAGTGCGCGAGAAACAGCAACTCGACGAATACCTTGCGCGCAACCGGGGGATGAAGCGGTGTGACCCAGCTCGCCATCACCGCCAAGACCCGCATGCCGACGCCTGCCCCCGACCTCGAAGCGCTGGTCCGTCGGCACCAGACGGGAGTCTGGCGCTACCTGCGTTGCCTCGGCGCCGACCTGCAACTCGCCGAGGACTTGCTGCAGGACACGTTCCTGGTGGCGTTTCGACGGCTCGAGCAGGATCGCGGCGACGCGGCCGTTGCGACGTTCTTGCGAACGACGGCGCGGCATCTGTACCTGCGGCGTCGGCGTGACGAGGGGCGGCGGGAAGAGCTGCTCGTCGAATTGGCGGAGCAACTGTGGCAGCGCGACTGTGCCGGCGACGACGGCGAGCAGTGGTTGCAAGCGCTGCAGCAGTGTGTGCAGTCACTCGAGGGGCGCCCGCAGCAGGCGGTGACGTGGTTCTACGGCGAAGGGCGCGACCGCGCCTCCGTCGCCGCGGCGATGGGCATGAAGGAGAACGGCTTGAAGACGCTGCTGCAGCGCGTGCGGGCGACGTTGCAGCGAGTGCATCGAGCGACGTCTCGGAGGTGCGCGATGAGCGGCGAACGCGATCGCGACGAAGTGTTCGAGCGGCGACTCGATTGGGGGCTGCGCGAAATGGCGGGCGGCGAACGGGTGCCTGACGTGACGGCGCGTGTGCTTGCGCGGCATGCGGCG
>JBDSBS010000310.1:0-7643 GCA_039921435.1 Planctomycetota bacterium
GGGCGAGCCTTTCGACCCTCATGCGAATTCTCCACACGGAAGCCAACAGGTTTTGAGTCTCCTCCCCGGACCCCACCTCAAACCAGGTCGGTCACCGTGCTCGACTCCACCTCGACGCCACTCGTTCGAGGACCACGACGACGATGGTGATCAGCGCCGCCATCAAGTCGATGTCGATCCGCTTTCACGCGGATCTCGATGACCATTCACACATGAGCTTGGCCAGCGCTTCCAACGCCCGGGAAGCGCCCATCATCGACTTCATTTCGATCCAATGCCCGAGCAGCATGATGTCGATGAGGGAAGCGAGCTCCCAGAAGAACATCTTCCCGGCCATCCCAAACACGACTGCGCTGCTGTAGATATACGCTGTCGCGATGGCGACGGAGATGAGCACTCTCATCCCGGGCTGACGGGCCTTGACCTCCTCGACGAACCCCTTGAGGAACGGCCAGCCGCCATACCAGAAGACCGCGGACGAAAGGCCGAACAGCACGTAAACGTCGCCAGGGAAGCGGATGGCTTCGCGGAGTCCCACCAGCGACTGCAGCATCGGCGACAGCGCGAGAATCGGCAGGGTCACGACCAGCGAGATCCAGAACCGCTTCCGGAAATCCGCCGCCATGTGGGCATGATGGTCGGGTGCGGCGGGCACCTCTTTGGCTTTGGCCTGAAGCCAGTTCTGTACGTCGCGTCCCTGCGGACGACCCTCCTTTTCGTAGATGGCGTAGGCCTTCTTGGCCAGCTCGTCATGCGCCGCCTGGGAGTCAGTGGGCTTCTCAGTGTCGTGTTCGTGTTTCTTCATTGGGGACCTCATTTCGCAAGCTGGCCCTTTTCGATACTCGAGGCCTCGTAAGGGAACACGATCGTCCGGTCAGGCTGGACCAATGTGTCCTCCTTGTCCGCGTAGTGAAGGCGCCCGAGGATATCCTTGATGACGTTGAGTCGGGCCAAACGCTTGTTGTCTGCGCGCACGAGCGTCCACGGTGCGACGGGGCTGTGCGTGCGCGCCAACATCTCGTTGCGGGCCGCGCTGTACCCCTTCCAGTATTTCACGGCCTGGTCGTCGATCGGACTGCTCTTCCAGCGCTTGAGTGGATCCGATTTTCGGTCACTTAGGCGTTGCTTCTGCTCGGCTTTGCTGATGTCGAGGTAGTAATTGAGCAGCTTGATACCCGAGCCGACCAGCATGCTCTCGAAGTCTGACACCGAGCTCATGAATTCCTCGTGCTCGGCCTCGTTACAGAAGCCCATTACCCGCTCGACACCGGCCCGATTGTACCAACTGCGGTTGAAGAGCACGAGCTCCTGGGCGGCAGGTAAGTACGAAACATATCGCTGGAAGTACCACGACGTTCGATCACGGTCGGAGGGCTTACCGAGAGCGACGACGCGGGTCTCGCGTGGACTCAAATGCTGGACGATGCGCTTGATCGTGCCGTCCTTACCCGCGGCGTCCCGGCCTTCCAGGATGATCAAAATTTTGTCATCGCATTTGATGAAATGCCGCTGCAGCTTGACGAGCTCGACCTGAAGCTTGTGCAAGGTGTCCTTGTAGGCCCTTTTCGAAATCGAAGCCGCGCGCCCATTCGAGTCATGATTGCGAGTTTTCTTGCTCATGGTGCGCTGGCCGCCGAGGCGAGGCACGCTTCTCCCCACCGTCGTGCCAACGGCGCTACTGCGCCGAGTTGGATGACGGCAGCGGCGGCGGAGTTGCTTTTTCGTTCGTGGCTGAAGGATGCAGCTGCGCTCGTGCGTGGCAACGAGGCACACTCCGCGACCTCATGGAGTGGGCCGGTCATTCTCTGGAGCGCTTCCTGAGCAAGGCGATCACGAGCCCGCCCAGCAGCAGGCCGACCACGAGCCAGATCCATGGGCCGCCACCCATCCATCCATCCATCCATCCATCGGAGTGATTCATCGCCGGTTCCTATTGTTGCGTTGTGGCCAACCCACGCCCGATACTCGTCCGCCGGAGGCTGCCGCTGGTTGTCCGGCAGCTGGGACGAACACCGGACAGCTCCAACCTAGGGCTCGCGCATGAAAGGGTCATGACAGGGGAGTGAAGGCGTACTCATGGTCGGCGGCGTAGTGGCAGTCGGGGGGACGCGTGAACCCGAAGGTCACGGAAGGTGCCCTACCGAAGCCCGCACGTTGAGGGCGCGCGAAGGTGGGCTCGTCCCCCTCGCGCACCGCGTAGTCGGATGATCGCACGATGTCCATCAGCTACTTGTTCGGCGGCGACTGAGCCGCGTCCCCAGGCAGGCACTTGTCGCACGGCACACCATCGGGGGCGCATGTCGGACACGTTATCGTCCAGCGGCCGCCATCCGTGTGCACCACCATCGTCGACTTGCAGGCAGCGCACTGGTGTTCCACACGTACCTGTTGCGACGGAACGTGGCTCCAACGACCGCCGGCGTACCTACCTGCATTCCACACTTGCACGGCGTGGTCGTAGCAATCGCGGCACACGGTTACGCCGGCACGGTCATCACTGCGCAACTTGTGCTCTGCAGCGCAACTTCCCAAGATTGCAGACAGCGCGAGAAACGTCGTCATCGTGAGTTTCATGTTCCACCTTGGTGGTTTTGTAGGACAGGCACAACCGTCGAATATTGCCATTGCACGATCCACAAGTTGGCTCCAAAGCATCCGCCGTCCAACGGCCCGGAGCCGCGAGACTTCGTGATGCACACGCGCGGCGACGGCCCTTCTGTTGCACCGGCATCAACGACTGCGCGTATGCCACAGGCTCTACAAGCAAGCCCACTGCTGCCCTCCCCGCCCAACCAGCGCGTTCGCTTCCGCGGGCCCGTTGGTCCCCGCAGCATAGTTCGGAAACTCGGGCTCCGGCAGCGCAACCCATGCCTGCTCGATCGGGGTGATGATCCGCCACTCGGCGTCCACCTCGTCACGCCGAGTGAACCGCGTCGAGTCGCCATGCATCACGTCGAATAGGAGAGTTGCGTACGCGTTCGGAACCTTCCCTCCGAAGCCTTCCGCATACGAGAAGTCCGCCTCGACGCCGATGGCCCGCAACTTGTCGCCTGGCCGCTTCGCCGCGAAGCCGATGGTGATCCCCTCGTCGGGGTGGATTCGCAGCGTGATCTGGTTCGGCTCCATGTCCTTCTGAGGCACTCGGGCGAAGAGCGCCTGCGGCGTCCGCTTGAAGTGCACCACCACCTCGGTCCGCTGGGAACTCAGCCGTTTCCCGGTTCGCACGTAGAATGGCACACCTGCCCAGCGCCAGTTGTCGATTCGGAAGTCGATGGCGGCGTAGGTCTCCGTGTTCGAACGCGCTTGGATGCCGGGCTCCTCCCGGTACCCAGGCACCGGCAGCCCAGCAATGGTTCCGGCGCCGTATTGCCCGCGAACCGTCCGCTGCTTCACCTCGTCGACGGTCATGGGGTGCATCGCACGGAGGAGCTGCACCTTCTGATCACGCAGTGCATCCGCATCGAACGCGACGGGCGGCTCCATCGCCGTGAGCGTCAGCAGCTGTAGCAGATGATTGGTCACCATGTCGCGCAGTGCGCCCGTGTCCTCGTAGAACGCGGCGCGGGATTCGACCCCGAGTGTCTCGGCAGCCGTGATTTCCACGTAGTCAACGTAGTTCCGGTTCCAGACCGGCTCGAACATCGTGTTGCCGAAACGAAAGACCAGGATGTTCTGAACCGTCTCTTTGCCCAGATAGTGGTCGATTCGGTAGACCGCCTCCTCACCAAACACATCGCTCACGACGCGGTTCAGTTCCCGTGCCGACTGGGAGTCGCGGCCAAACGGCTTCTCGATCACGATTCGAGACCAGCCGCCGCCATGCTTCGCAAGCCCGGCCGCGCCGAGGCCTTCAATGATCGGCTGGGCGAGTGGTGACGGCGTCGCGATGTAGAACAGGCGATTCGGACTTCCGCCAGCCTGCTGCCGCACCGCGAGCTCGGCGGCGAGGCGCGAATAGAACCCCGGGTCGTTCGGGTCGCCGGTGAAGTAGCGGAGGCCCTTCACGAAGGCCCGCCACGCCGGCGCGTCGGTCTCAACCGAGTCCTTGGATTCTGCAAAGGCCTCGCGCACCCGGGCACGGAACTGATCGTCCGAAAGCACGGTGCGCCCTGTGCCGATGATCTCGCAGCGGCTGCTCATGCCACCGCCACACTGGAGATCGTACAGCGCCGGAAGGAGCTTTCGGCGTGTGAGATCGCCGGTCGCACCGAAGATGACCAGCGTGCACACCTCCGCCTCGGACAGTGGCGGCCGGATGATCGGCTCCGAAGGTGCAGCACGCACAGTTGTGATCACGGCTTGCCCCCGCTCGTGTGCGGCGCCGCACCTTCATTCACGACCGCGCCATCCGATGGGAAGTATTCGCCTGTTTTCGACATTGATGGATCCTCCTCGCGCGTCACAACCAACCATTCGAAAACCCTGCTTGTCGCAATCCCGTCGCGAGGTACGGACAACGACGCATCAGTCGCCAGATGAACGCCGACCGGTAGTTCTCGCACATCAACACGACCGGGCCAAGGTTGATCCCGAAGTGGTATGACGATGTCCAGCCGCCGCCGGCATCGTCCTCGTTGGGAAAGGTCAGATTGAAGCTGCACCTGAAGCAGTACTTGCCAGTCACACGTGGGTAGACGTCCCTGAAGTGCTGGACCGTAGGCACCACGATCTCCGGAGCGAACGGCAGCGAAGCAACCACGGCCCACGGCGCGATTGTCCCGTCGTCGAGGCCGATCGGTGCGCCGCGTGCGACATAGCCATAGAAGGAGCGCTGAACGCCGCGGATCAACTGCGTCGTCCAGCCAGGACCATCGCTCGCGGTCAGGCCCCAGAAGTTCTCTCCGTAGCCGGCGAATCCGAGAGGGTTGTGGATCGCGTACTCCCGGTGCACGTAGGTCGCGCGACGGCTGTTTTCGAAATAGTCGATGCCCTTGTCTCGCGCGAACGCATCTTGGATCCCGCGGAAGTCCACCCAGATGTGCGAATACTGATGGATGAACAGGGGTCCACCATAAATGCACTCGTAGCCGTAGATGCTCTTCCATTGATAGGTAGAGCTCCACGCTGCGTAGCTTTCCGGTAGCAGGGGGTACGTCGGTGAGCCAAGGCCCAGTGCATACAAGAGCAAAGCCTCGTCGTAGCCTTCCCAGCGGTAAGGTAGAAAGCCACTCTCGGGCTTCCACCCGTGGGTGATCGTCGCTCCGCCGTTGCACGCCCATGCCCAATCGGCGCGACGGTAGAGCGCGTCGGCCAAGGTCCGGATCTCCTGCTCGTCTGCACTATCGTGATCGAAGAAGCTCGCGGCCGCGAGCATGCCCGCGAACAGGAAACCGGTATCCACGGTCGACACTTCGCACAGGCCGGCGCGCCGTCCGGTCGTCATGTCGAGAAAGTGGTAGTAGAAGCCCTTGTGGCCGGTCACGTCGCACGCCGTTCCCTGCGCGCTGGTCCAGAAGAACCGCAGCACAGCCAGCGTGCGCTCGATCGCGTCGGAACGAGTCATCCAGGCGCGCTCCACGCCGACCGGATAGGCCGCCAGCGCGAACCCGACCGCTGCGATACTCGCAGGAGCGCCCAGCTCCGACTTGTCGGCTACGAGACCATTCGCGGCGTTCGTCTCGTACAGGAAGTAATCAAAGGCCTGTCGCTGCAACGCATCCAGACTCCCCTCACCTAAGTCCGATGGGTTCAGGTGGTCTTGGCGCGGCATCAGGTCACTTCAGCCCACATAGCCGACTTCGTGTTCGAGCGCAGCCGAGCCTCCGTGAGGCTCGGCGGTCGCTTCTGTGTGCCTTGTGGCTTTCATCACTCAGTGGTGTGAACAACCGGTCAAGCCGAGCACGGCGACAAAGACGATCGCCAACGCCATCAGGGCCGGCATCACCCACTTCGACCGCTGACTTGCGCCGCTATTGCTAGTATTACAACACGCTTTCATGACTGTTCCTTGCTCTTGCTTGAGCTTCCACGGGGTTCTTCTTGCAGCGAACGAAAGTGTTCGCCACTGGCTTTCTCGCTACGTTCGGCACGCCGCGTGCGCGCAGATGTCATCCACAACAGCCGCCATGCTTCTCGTCGGCCTTCGCGCCAGCGGAGGCGGACTGGAATGTGTCTCGGCAGATATCGCTACAGAAGTAGTACGTCTTGCCATCGCGTTCCGCATGGATAGCCGAAGCTGCGTCCACGGGCATGCCGCAGATGGGGTCCTTGATCGTCTCAGTTGTCTTTGTCATGTGACTGTCTCGCTCGGGGGTATGAGTGGCCGCGCCATCACGGCACGACTACGGTGCATGGGTAGGTGAGGAGTTGTTGTGTTGTGTTTCGGAAAACTGAGGGCGCGTGTTAGCGCTCACCCGTTGTTCATCGGGGCCATGGCCGCTGCAGGCATCGCGGGAGCGGGTGGCGCAAAGCCGGTGAGAGCCTTGCGTTGCTCGTCGGTGAGGACGCTGCTGGCCTCGCCGATGGCGCGGATGAAGGCCAGGCGCGCAGCACCCGTCAACGTTCCGATCTCGTGGATTGCGGCTTCGATCTTCGCTGCGTCCGGCTGATCCGACGCGGTGAGCGACCAGAGCTCCTGCTCGGCCTGCTTGATCACACGTTCTGAGGTGATCTTCGCCAGGAGCGCTCGCTCCTTCATCTTGTTGAGCGCGGCCGTTTGCTCGATCGAGAGCGCGATATGCTGAGGATGATCGAGGAAAAAGTCGGTCGCGCCAATGTGGTAGAGGTGCGATGCGCCCGGAAACCCGGGCAGAACCGATTTCGGCATCGCAGCCCCCGTGCCACCGCTCATCGCTCCCAGACCCATCATCCCGGCCATCTCCATCTTGTCCATGCCCATTGCACCACCGCTTGCCGCCGGTGTTTTTGCTCCGGCCTGCATCGCGCCGCCGGCCATCGACATGCCAGGCCCGCCGGAGCTCTGACTAGCGCCCATGGGCATCATCTTGTCCATCATGCCCATCATCTTGTCCATCATGCCCATCATGTTCATCCCGCTGCCTCCCGGCTTTGTAGCGCTCATTCCCGCCATCGACTCAGCTGCTGGGGACGGTGCCGAAGGCGATTGAGCCATCGGCGCCGGGGAAACTGCGGGGGCAGCCATGCCGGTCATCGGAGCCATTGCCGGAGCCGCCGCGGCGGCGGGATGCTGCGCGTTCTTGGCCAGCGCCGCTTCCAGTTGCGCCAGCTTCGCCTGCAATCCAGACAGTTTCTGCTCGAGCGCGAGGTTGCGCTTCGTGCCGCTTGCCGCAGGCGGAGACACAGCGCCAGCAGCGACGTGTGCCGCATGCGTAGCCGCGTCTACAGCCGGTTGTGCGGGCGGTACGGCCTGCGGCACCTTGGCCTCGATTTGCCCGATGCGCGCCGACAACTCTGCGAGCTGGAGGACAATCGACGCATTCGCATCCTTCGCCGGACTGCCAACTGCGGCTTGCGACGGCTGAGCTGGGTGCTGAGCATGCTGCGCGTGCGCGGCCGCATCCATTGGCGGCATCGCGGGAGGGCTACTGCCCGCCAGACTCTGCGTGCCCACGCTGCTAGGAGTTGGACCAGTGGCGCTCGAGGTCGTCGGGACCTTTGGCGCCATCGTCGGCTGGCCCGTCGGTGCCGACACGGGTATGGCTTGCGGCGCCTGCGTCTGCGTC
>JBDSBS010000311.1:0-15569 GCA_039921435.1 Planctomycetota bacterium
GGCTCGCCCAAGACCTCGCTCCACGAGTGGCGCGGCAGCCAAAACGCGGCGGCGGCTGCACTGCCGAGAAACGCCTCGCGCAGCGTGGCGACGAAGTCCGCGGCCGCAACTTCGTCGGGTTCGGCATTCATGATCGCGCGACACAGCGGGCGCCACAAGAACGCGTCGGGTTCGCCGATCTGCCCGCGGCGCTGCAGCCACTCGTGCAGCGACCAGTGCGGCGGCGCGCCGCGCAGCACCGAGACGAGCCCGCGCAGCGCGCGGCACCGCGCACCGAGCGGCAGCCCGAGCCGCAACAATGCGAACGGCATCGACAGCGGCACCGGCAGGCGCGACAGCTGCAACCGTTCGAGCTTGCCACCGACGCGGCGGTAGGCCATCGCCAAGCAGCGCCCCTGCTCGAAGTGCGATTCGGTGCCCAGCCGTGCCAGCAGCGCGCGCATTTCGCGATAGCAACCGAGCATCACGTGCGGACCGTTGTCGAGTCGCCGGCCCACAGTGCGATCGAGCGACGAGAACGCGCGGCCGCCGAGCCACGCGCGCGACTCGAGCAGCGTCACCTCGAGACCGCGGTCGCGCAGCCCAAGGGCCGCCGCGATGCCGGCGATGCCGCCGCCGAGCACGAACGCGCACCGCGGCGCGCCAGCCGCCCCCGTCACCGATGCACCCCGGCAAAAACCGTCAGCGCCAACCACATCTTGCGCAGTTTGGGCACGCGCAAACGCTCGCCGCGCAAGTCCCCGTGCCGGCGCTCGAGCCGCCCCAACAGATCGCTGTAGACCGCGCCCATGATGCGCGCCGGCACGAGCGCTCGACGATCCCGCCGCGGCAGGGCCAGCAGAGCTGCACGCGCTCGCGCGAACTCGGCGCGCGCCTTCGTTTCGAGTAGCGCACACAACTTGGCCGTGGGCCCGTTCCGCGCGTAGACCTCGGCCGGCCCCGAGCCATGCAGCCACGCTCGGTCGACGCCGCTCTCAGCGAGCCACATGGTCGGCACGTAGACGCGGCCGAGCACGGCATCCGCGCACAGATCGCGGCGTATGTTCGTAAGCTGCAGCGCCTGACCGAGCGCTTCGGCGAAGTCCTTTGCACCTGGCGCGACCGCACCCAGCACGGGCAAGCATGCGAGCCCGACCGCCGAGGCGACGCGGTGGCAATAGACACGCAGCTGACCTTCGTCGGCGAACGGCTGCGGCTCCAGATCCATGGCCACACCGGCCAACAGCGCCTCGAGCGTTTCCGCCGCCACACCAAATCGGTGCATCGTCGCCTGCACGGCAGTGCCCACGGGAGTGGCAGCCTCGCCTGCCACGGCGGCCGCCAACTCCGTTCGCCAAAACTGCAGATGAGCGCGTCCGGTTGCCACGTCGGGCGCTTCGTCCACGGCGTCGTCGACGACGCGACAGAACGCGTAGATCGCGGTCATTCCCGCACGCCGCTCGGCGTCGAGGCACAAGAACCCGGCCAAGAAGCTCGAGCCCGAATGGGCGGCGATCTGCTCGGGCGGCAGGCTCGCACTGACGGGGGCGGCCGCGATCGAACTCATGGCTTCGCCACCACGAACATGGGTGCACGGCGACAGCACAGCCCGGCCAACACCGACCGCACGCGCACCAATTTGCTTAGGTGGACCTGGCCGCCGAGCACATCGCCATCAGCCCGCCGAATGCAGCGCAGCACCCCTGCCGCACCGCGCAGGATCGCCAGCAGTTCCCACCGCAGGCGGCCTTGCACCGCGTCGACGAGCGGCCAACCCGCGGCGAAGTCCGCGCCGAGGCGCTCTGCCCAATGCATGACGAACGCCCTGACGCGAGCATCCGCTCGCGGCGCGCGCAACTGCGCTTCGCCGACGTCGAAACGCGCGAGATCCGCGCGAGGGAAGTAGATGCGGTCGCGGTCGCGCAAGTCCTCACCAAGGTCCTGCAGGTGGTTGAGCAGCTGCAGCGCCGTGCAGATCCGGTCGGAGAGACGATCGAGTTCGGGGTTTCGGTAGCCGCAGACGCGCAGCACGAGGCGCCCGATGGGATCCGCCGATCGGCGGCAGTAGTCGAGCAGTTCTGGCTCGTCGTAGCGACTCTTCACGAGGTCTTGCGCAAAGGCGTCGAGCAGGTCCGTGAACAGAGAATGCTCGAGCTGGCACTCGCGCATGGTCGTGCGCAGATCGACAAACAGCGGTACTTCCCGGGGCACTTCGGCGGTCACCTCGCCCGACATCTCGCGGGCATCACTGTCCAGGTGCCGCAGGAAGTCGCGCCGAAAACTCGCGAGCGCCTCGGCATCGCGAAGTTCGTCGGCAAGGTCGTCGGCCGTGCGCGCAAACGCATAGATGCGGTGCAGGTGCAGGCGGGCCGTGCGCGGCAACAGCCACGAACCGACCGGGAAGTTCTCGTAGTGCCTGGCCGCGAGCTGAAGGTAGCGCCCGCCATCGTGCACGAGAGGGTCGGCGGAGATCGGAGTGGTTGCCACGGCGAGCGCTGCGCCCGCCGGAGCGCGGGCGGGCCCCACCAAGGCTAGCGACTCCGTCGAGATTTCGTGAGAACAGTGCACCCGATGCGCCGGTGCGGGCCCCATTGCAGTGGCGCAACCCATCGCCGCATGTCGGTTGGCCACGAACCCAAGCAAGGAGCTATCTCATGGAGATCGATTTCGACGAGTCGGGTCAGGTGTCCGACTTCGTGACCGTTCCGGCCGGCACTTACCTCTGCCGCGTGGCCGAGGTGCGCACCGGTATGACCCGCGCCGGCGACGAGCGCTGGTCGTTGCGCCTCGTCGTCGCCGAAGGCCATCACATCGGCAAGCAGGCCGCCTGGGACAGCCTTGTCTTCAGCACACGCGGCCGGGCCCGCGCCCGCACCATTCTGCACGCGCTCGGACTGCCCGCCTCGGGCAAGGTGCAAATCGAGCCAGGCGACCTCGAAGGACGCAGCGCGCTCGTCGCCATCCGCCCAGCCGAGTACCAGAACCAGGCGGGCCTCGTCGTGCGCCGCAACGAAGTGCCGTACGACGGCTTCCAGCCGGTGCCCGCCGCCGACGACCACGGCCCACCGGACCCGCCCGCGCGCGCGTCGGACCGAGCCAAGGGTCGGGTCAGCGTCGACGAAGCGGAAATCCCGTTTTGACGGTCCCGCCGTGACGATCCCGACGTGAAGATCGCGACGTGACGGTCCCGACGTGACGGTCCCGCACGGGTGGTCTGCACTGGCAGTCTGCGCTGCGGTCTGCACTGCGGTCTGCACTGTGGTCTGCACTGCGGTCTGCACTGGTGGCCCCTTCTGGCAGTCCCGAATTGAGCACCCGCTACGCGGCGCAGCGTGGGACGCATCGGTGCAACCACTGAGCGTCCGCTGCAATCGGGCAATCGAACCACGAACCAGCTCAGTTTCAAACCGCCGCGGTGCCGATCAACAGCCCATGCAGGTCGGTCACTTCCCCGCGTCCGCGGCCAACTCCCTTATCGAGGGGTATTGCGGTGACTTCGTGTCGTTGGCGGCGATCCTGGCGCAGACGCTGGAGCAGGTTTCGATGCGCGGCATCGATTTTGGTTCGAGCCGTGCGTCGCTCGAACGCATCGAACACGGCATGCACGAGCTGGCATCCGCAATCGCAGAACTGCTTTCGCGCGGCAAAGTGACGACGCAGTTCGAGAGCGTACTCGGCACGCGAGAGAGCGCACCTCCGGCACCACCTCCGACACCGCCTCCGAAACCGCCTCCGACACCGCACCCGACACCGCACCCGACACCACCGCCGCCAAGCTCGATGCAACGTGGGACGAGCACGTCACCGTGTTGGAACGTAATCGCGAGTCCACGAACGGCCCCCCCGCGCGGAGCCGCGCCGATTGCACCGGCGCCCACCAACCAGAGTTCGAATCCGTTCGGGCCTCGGCCGGCGCGGGCAGAGCCGCCGAGACCAACGCAACCCCGACCGCAGGCGCCCGCGAGCAGCCCCCAACCTCAAGCCCCGAGTCGGCCAACCAAGGTAGCTGCCGCGTCTGCCGCCGAAAAACCTGCTGCGGCACCCCTGCGCGGCAGCAACCAGAGCATGCCGGTGCTCTCGGTCTTCCAGTTCGTCGGCCGAATGCGCAAGACCGGGACCATGTACGTCTACCACGGTAGTGAGACGCTGGCGTTCGAGTTCGTCAACGGCTGCGTGCGGTTCACTGCCAGCGATCGCTGTCCGGTCGAGGAGCGGCTCGGCGAACTGCTGATCGAGCTCGGCTTCTGCACGCGCGACAAGCTGGCCTCGGCACTCGCGAAGGTCGGCGTCACGACACCCGACCGACTCGGCCAGCTCGTCGTCGAGCAGGGCATCGCCACCAACGGCCAGGTTCTCGAGGCACTCGAAGAACAGGTGCACCGTCGATTCCGCCGCATCTGCAGCAGCGCGCAGGTGAGCTACGAGTTCGAGGAAGGTGCGTGCATGCCGGGCGACGGGCGCATCCGAATCACACCGACGGAACTCGCGTACGAGCACAAGCGCACCGAGCGCTGAGAGCCCCGCCCCAGGCATCCACCGATGCCGCCCGCACGGAAGCGGGCGGCACAGCGCCTCGGCAGGCGCTATCCGCGAACTACAGGCCGATCGTCAGAATCACGCCGTTGGACGCGATCAGGCCGAGGGCATTCGCGCCGGGCACGAACACGAAGCTCTGCGCAAAGATCCGCACCCCGATCAGACTGTTCATGTTCGGAATGGCCTGCATGAACACGGACGGGCCGCCATTCAGCAGCAGGGTGCTCGTGACATCCAGATTGAGGAACAGGCGGCAACCTGGCATGCCAACCGCTGTCAGATCGATGCCCGGGTTCTGCTGCACGAGACTCTCCACCATCAGGCCGATCGTCGAAGTGATCGGGTAACTGGTCGTCGTCAACGCGGCCGAAGTGCCCAGGGTCGGCAGAGTAGAATTGAGCGCCGGCGGCGGCATGTTCTGGCTGCTGGTGACGAACGTCGTGGGCAGCGATGCCGAGATGTCGCGATTGCCGGGGTCGTTGTTTGGGCCAGCCGGCGCGTAACCGACCAACAGAGCATTGCCCAGATGGCTCATCGTCTGCCAGGCGTAGGTCACGTTGCCCGTGGTCGAATCGAACTGCAGCTGCCACCGATTGCCAGTGGTGGTGTTGTAGTCGAACACGCCGTCCCAGGTGACGTAGGCCACCGCACCGATCTGCTGGAACTTCACCTTGCCACTCGCGGCAGGCGACGGGTCGAAGTCGTGCCAGGTGCCCCAACGAATCGCCGCGCTGCCGAGCCAGACGGCGCTGGTCGGGGTCGTCGGAAATCCGTTGCCGGTGGCCGCGGAGACAAAGCCGTTCGAGCAGACCTCGAGGGTCGAAGTCGAGCCGCCGATGTACGGGAACGGGGTACTCAGGTTGACGGTCGTGAACGCATCGTCGCCCAGAGCCAGCACGGTTGCCGCCCCAGTCGGAGCCACAAAGCTGCCCGCGGCCTGCGCTGTGTAGACGCTACCGGTTCGCACCAACCTCATGCTGGTGTTGTCGAGGTCGAACGCCGCCGAAGCGAACAGTTCGTAGAACGCACGCGACGCGACGTAGCAGCCGGTGCCGTAGCTGGTCACAGTGGCCGGAGCACCACCTTGGGGACCAGTGACGTTGATGCTGAAGCTGCCGCTCGAGCCATTGAAACCGCCGACGCGCAGGCGGTAGGTGCCCGGCGTGACCGGAACGGAGATCGTCGACTGCAGGTTGCAGGCGGGATCGTCGTCATTGCACGCGAGGCTCACGAGCGCGCCGCACGGGCCCGAGAACACTTGCATCACGGTGTCGAAGTTTGCCAACCCACACGTGCTCGCAGTCAGCGTGCCGGCGCCAGTCGCCGTGTACGAGAACCAGAGATCCTTGCTGCCCGTGCCACACGGCCATGCAGGCGGTGACGTCGTCGCAGCAGCGTTGCTGTATGGGCCGTTGACGCCATTAGCGAGCGGTGTGGCACCGGCGCATTCATCAGGCGTGCCTGCACCGGCATCGATCAGCGTGACCGTGTAGGTGTAGGTCGACTGCGCCGTGTTGGCGACATTGCTGATCGTGACGACGTAGGGCGTGTCGTTCATCCCGCCACCGACCGTGAGCGGCGGATTGAACGTCCACGCAATCGCGTTGTCGTAGCAGAAGATGCACTGCCCCGGGATGCGCGTGACGATCGGCACCGGATTGCCGGCCCGCGTGACGGAGACCGTGGCGTTCGTGTAGTTGGCCTGCGTGGCCGGATTGAACGGGCTCTGATTGACGCCCGGCACGGCAAACGACCAGCTGCTGTAGGCCCACGGGTAGGGAACGAAACCGGCCGGCGGCCAAGCGCTGAAGCGGGTGCGGGGGCCAGTCGAGTTCGGACCTTGCACGTCCAGGGCCATGAAGGTGCTCGTCGCCCCCATCGCCATCTGCAGTTGCGGCTCGTGCAGCATCCAGCGGCGATGCCCGAGGTCACCATTGCCGTCGTCGATCAGCAACTCCATGCCGCCCGGTCCGACCAGACCGCTCGACAGGTTGGAGGTGCCCAGCGCGGCGTTGCCCGCTGCGGTGAAGCAGGGACTGTTCGCCGGCAGGTTGTGGCTCAACGTCCCGGCTGCGTGCAGCATCAGCGCACCCTGCTGGCAGTCGACGTTGCCCGAACCCGAGGTCGGGAAGCTGGTCGGATTGCCGAAGGTGACGCTCAGCATTCCGGTCATGGCCCGAAACACGTTGAGCGCCGTCAGCGAATCGGTGACGAACTGAGCGTTCAGTGTGCCTGGCACGCAGCCAGCCACCGACCCGGTCCAGCCGTGGTTGCTGTTGCCGCGCGCGGGCGAGTAGATGTTGTTGAAGAGGTTGACGACCGCGGCGCGGTCGTTGGGGTTGACGGTGATCTGCGCCGTCGCCTGCTGGGTCAGCGGCAAGGCGGCGAGCAGCAAGGTGGGAGCGAAGGACGTTCGGGTTCTCATGAGGGAGTGTGGTTAGCGAGTTCGGCCGTTCCCCGAAGCGGGGTCGACTGGCAAGCAGTGCTTGCGGTCGCGGCTTGGCAGGACAAGCGAGATTGCGGCTCGCTCGGGATCACGAATGGCCGCGACTTCGTGCCCAAAGCCCCGACGCGATGGCCGTCATGACGGTGTCATGACGGTCCACCGGGGCGTGAAAGAGCGAACCACAGTCCCCACTGTGCGGCCATCGGAGGCCATCACATGCGTCACCTGGTTCTCGTTTCCTTCTGCGTCTCGACCGCAACCGCCCAGGGCCTGTGGAACCAGCCCTGCCGGCACCACATCGAGCCCGTTCGCCTGCACGAACGACATGCGGTCATAAAACGGCACGAACCGGCGGCAACTCGCAGCGGCGAGCGGGCGAGCGGCTCTCCCCTCTCGCGCCGGGACTGCGAGTTCTGCCCCGACGGCAACGGCATCAACCGAGTCGGCGACGACGACCGCGGCCTTCGGCACTGCCGGCGATTCCCCGCTGAGCATTCCACTCGCCGTGACGTTTGCTCGGCTTCACGTGCCACGGCCAGGGCATCGTGTTCTGCCTGCCCTCCGGGGTCGCGGTGTCGAACGGGATCACGGCGGTCGTCGGCTCCTGAACGCGACGCCCACTCGATGAACGAGTCGTCGCTACCATGTTGCCGTCGAGGAGACCCCCATGACCAGACCTGCTGGACCTGCTGTGATTGCGCTTGCTGCCGTCGTGCTCGTCTTGATCGCCTGGATCTCGTTCCGCGCAGGCGATGGCGACGTGGCGCCGCCATTGCAAGCTGGAGCCGTGCTGCTTCCAGCCGAATCGATTGGTTCACCGGCTGGCGCTGTGAGCAATGGTGCGCTGTCGCCAGTCGAAGCCGCCCCGGGGCGCTCGTCGGCAACGGTGACAACGGACTCCAATCAGCCGCCGCTTGCCGACGGCGCCAAATGGATCGAAGTGCGAATCGTCGACGCCGCCACGCAACAACCCGTGCCGCAGGCCGAGGTCTTCTGGTTCGACGGCTCCGCCCACAAGAAGGTGGCTGATCTACCCGAGCTCGAGCGCCCGGCGCTCTACGGCGATCCAGAGCGCATCGCGAAGAGGTTTGGCTGGCGGACCCGCAGCAACGCAGAAGGCCTGGCGCGCATCGCGACGGCCGACAAGTGGGCGTCGGTGCACGCGTATGCGGACGGTCGCTATGGCACCCGTTCCCTGAACCCGCAAGGCGAAGCACCACCGGAGGGCTTCTTCCTCGCGCTCGAAGCGGACCGGGTACTGCGCGTACAGGTGCTCGACGTCGAGGGGCAACCTGCGGTGCCGGTCAAGGTGGCGATCTTGATGTTCGAGCCCGACGGCAAGCAGAAGAAGAACCACGGGTGGGTTCCGCCGGTGCGCACCGAGGCTCCGTCTGGCCTCGCCGAGTGGCGTCACATCCAGAACTGGCTGAGGCCGGACGGCGGCAAGCCGCAGTTTCCCGTCGCCGCTTGGCGCGTGGTTGCGGACGTTCCCGGCCTCGACGCATCCGGTGTCGAGTTCGATCCGGGTGCACCGCCTAGTGAGCCGATCGTGCTGCGCCTGGCAGCGACTGGCCGACTGAAGGCGCGCGTGTTGTTCCAGGGCCAACCGCTGGCACGGGACGTCGAGTTCCTTGCCTACCGCGGCGCCAAGGATGACGTCCGGACGTGGAACGCGACCACGAGCGTTCGGGCAGCAGACGATGGTTGGGCCCGCTTCGCGCACGTCGCCCTCGGCGGCTCGCTGAACGTGCTCGCGATGTGTGGCAGCGCGGAGATCGAGGGCCCCGTCGACGCGCCCACGGGCAATGGCCAGGAAGTGTCCGTGGAACTCAGCGCCGACCACATCTTCTCACTGACGGGCCGACTGCTGGGGCCCAACGGCGAGCTGCTCACCAATGCGACCGCACAAGCGTCCATCGACGCGGAGATCCTGTCCGGCAGTAGTGTGCAGGTCAAGACCGACGCCTTGGGTCGCTTCCTCTGGATGCTGAGCAAGGGCTACATCGAGTCGCCGCGGCTGAGGCGGTTGGTGCTGTCGCAGACTCCGGTCGAAGGGCCGCCCCTGCGAGCCTCGGTGGCGCCGCGCGATCTCACGCGTGGCCCCAACGACCTCGGCGACATCCGGCTGACGCACGGTGCACTCGTCGTAGCCGGCCGCTTCGTTTTCGACCCACCCGACGCCACCATGCACGTGAGCTTCGCCGTCGAGACTCTGGCTGATACCCGCACGCGGTCCGGTGAGCAGCGGTGGCAGGAAGTGCGGAACCTGACGCCGGTGCAGCGCCCCGACGGCAGCTTCGAGGTGCGCGGCGAAACGACGCCGGGTCGCCATCGGCTGATGTTCCACGCCTACGAGCACCTGCCCGTGGCCGCAGTTGAGTTTCCGATCGGCACCAAGGATCTCGCGATCGACATCGCCCTCGGCGACACACTGCGCGCGAGCTGCCTCTTGCCCGAGAACCTGCCAGGCCAACTCGTGCGCGGGGTGTTGCGGTCCGCTGGCGCCTCACCGCCGGATGCGGCCGATGGTCCGCTTCGCAGCACGGGGTTCGATCGATTCACCGCGCGTGCCAGGAATGCGAACGTGAGTCCACTCGCTCTGCAATGGATGGCGCTGCCCGCCGGCAGCTACACCCTGGAGATGCGAACTGCCGGTGTGTGCTCGCCGCTGGCGACGACCCCCGAGGTGCTCGTGCCGCCGCCGCCCGGTGGCGATGCGCGCCTGAAGGACATCGATCTGCGTGGCAAGGTTGCGACGCTGAAACTGCACGTCGTTGGCGGCGGCGACGACGAGCCCCGCGAGCAAACGATGGTGTTCGCGCAGCCGCGGGACAACCCACAGGAGTGGGAAGGACTACAGGTGCGAGATGGCGAACTGGTGTTCCCGGTGCCGCCGGGACCCATCGATCTGCTGGTGGTGCGACAGGGTTGCCAGCCAAGCCGATTCAGCGGCGCCGAACACGAAGTGACGGTGCGCCTCGAACCGTGGCCATCGCTCGAGCTCACCTTCGCCGATCTGCCGCCGTTGCCCGCTGATGTCACGCTGTGGGCCAACGCGCGCGAGCAGAGCCCGGTGCCGGCGCAACGCGAGCTTCGCTACCGAACCGAGAACGGAAGCGGTCCGCTCGACAGCTGGCTGCGTCCGGGCGGACAAGCCGCGGAGATCAAGAGCAATCGCGCAACGGTGCAGGTCGGCGATGGCGTGTTCCGTCTCAGCCTCTACCTCCGGAAGCAGGACGGCAGGCGCCAGCAGGCGCTGCGCACCTTCACGCCGATGGAGGTCTACGGAGGCCGCAATCTGGCGCCTGTCGCGGTGACGGTGTCGGCCGAAGAACTGCGAACGGCACTCGAAGCGTTGTTGCAGCCGTCGGATGGCAAGTGAGGCGGGCGCCGAACGCGGCTCCTCGCGCGCTTGACGAGCCCTCGTTCTGCCTCTAGGACCGCTTGCCCGAGCGATCCCTTGACCACCCCGAACGACATCACCCCGAGCGGCATCGAAGAACTGCGGCGCCAGATCCGCACCGCCGACGACCAGTACTACAACCGCGGCTACAGCGACCTCACCGACGCCGAGTACGACGCGCTGTTCGTGCAACTGCGCAAGCTCGAGGCAGCGCACCCGAACCTCGTCACCGCAGACTCGCCGACACAGCGCGTCGGCGCACCACTGCAGAAGGGCGGCACGTTCCCAACGGTCCAACACCTGGCCCCGATGGGCAGCATCGAGTCGCTCATGAGCAGCGACGAAGTGCGCGAGTTCGACGAACGTGTGCACAGGCTGCTCGCCGTGGCACCCGACGAGCCGCTGACCTGGAGCTGCGAACCCAAGCTCGACGGCACGAGCGCCAACCTGCTCTACGAGAACGGCGTCTTCGTGCGCGGCCTGGCGCGCGGCGACGGCACGCAGGGCGACGACCTGACGCAGAACCTGCGAACGATCCGCAACCTGCCGCTCACGTTCGCCGGCAAGGGCCCGTTCCCCGCCCGCATCGAGGTGCGCGGCGAAGTCATCATGAACAAACCCGGCTTCCTGCGCCTGCAGGAGCGTGAGGAGACCAGCAGCGAGGGCACGTTCCGCAACGCGCGCAACACGGTCGCCGGCACGCTCAAGCTGCTCGACCCGCGCGTGGTCAAACGCCGGCCGCTCGACTTCCTGGCCTTCGCGATCGGCCACGTCGAAGGCCGCACCTTCGCGACGCACCAAGAACTGCGCACGCAACTCGCGGCCTGGGGCTTTCAAACCGCCGAGCCCGCTACCTGCGTCGCCGGCATCGACGCCGTGCTCGCCTTCCGCGACGACCTCGAACGGCGCCGCGACGAGCTGCCGTACGAACTCGACGGCATCGTCGCCAAGATCGACCGCTTGGACCAACAACAGCAGCTCGGCCGCACCTCGCGCACGCCGCGCTGGGCCCTCGCCTACAAGTTTGCCCCGCGACTCGCGACGACGCGCGTGCTCGCCATCGGCGCGCAGGTCGGCCGCACCGGCGCCGTGACTCCCGTCGCCAGCTTCGAACCCACCGAACTCGCCGGCGTCACCGTGCGCAACGCGTCGCTGCACAACTGGGGCCTGCTCGCCGAACGCGACGTGCGCGAAGGCGACTTCGTCGAGATCCAACGCGCCGGCGATGTCATCCCCGAGGTCGTGCGCGTCTTCACCGACCGCCGCGGCCCCGACTCCAAGCCCACCACACCGCCGACCCATTGCCCTACCTGCGGCGGCGAACTGCACGCCGAGGGCAAGTTCCTCTACTGCGTCGACCTCGACTGCAAGGACCAGCTGCGGGGCCGCATCGTGCACCTCGCCAGCCGCCGCGCGCTCGACATCGAAGGCCTCGGCCCCAAGCAAGTCGAACAGCTCGCGCAGGCCGGCATCATCGCATCGCTCGAAGACGTCTTCACACTGGCCGCCAAGAAGGAGCAACTGCTCGAACTCGACCGCTGGGGCGAACGCAGCACGCAGAACCTGCTGCAGCAGATCGAACGCTGTAAGACCCCGACGCTCGCGCGCTTCCTCAACGGCATCGGCATCCGCCACGTCGGCGAACAGACCGCCAAGGACCTGGCCGCCGCGTTCGGTTCGCTCGAGCGCCTGCGCGAGGCCACCACCGAGCAACTGATGGCCGTCGACGGCGTCGGCGAAGAAGTGGCCGCCGCCGTCGTCGAGTTCTTCGCTTCGCCCAAGAACCAGACCACGCTGCAGGCTCTGGCCGCAGCCGGCGTGCAACCGCAGGTCTCCACAGGTGTCACGCTGGGCCCGCTCGCCGGTCGCGTGTTCGTGTTCACGGGCGGCCTGTCTTTGATGTCGCGCGACGACGCCAAGGCCAAGGTCGAAGCGCTCGGCGCGCGCACCGCGGCAAGCATCGGCAAGAAGGTCACCGACGTGGTCGCCGGCGAAGACGCAGGCAGCAAGCTCGACAAGGCGCACCAGCTCGGTCTGCGCATCGTCGACGAAGCAGCGTTCGTCGCAATGCTGGAGGCCCTGTGAAATCCCCTCTCGGAGAGTGTGCAGCCGCGCATCCAGATGCGTGCAAGCCCAGCAGAAGAACCGAGCAGCAAGAGCTGCCCACCTGGCCGCGCGTCGTCGACCGCGCCGCATTCCCCGATCCGCGCGAAGCCTCATGAAGCCATCCCCCGGCAAGCACGCACTGCGCGTCTTCGTGCTCGGTCTCGTGCTCGGCATCGTGATCTACGTCGGCTACATCGCACTCGGCATGCTGCCATGACCGCCGGTGCGCTGCTCGCCGAACTGCAGGACCCTTCCTGCTTCCCGCACGGCGCCGCGCAGGTGCAGATCCTGCAGACACACCTCTCCGTCGTCTGCCTCGCCGGCGACCTCGTCTACAAGCTCAAGAAGGCGATCACGCTGCCCTTCGTCGACTTCGCGACCCTGCCCGCGCGCCGCGCCACCTGCCGCGACGAAGTCCGGCTCAACCGAAGGCTCTGCCCCGACACGTATCTCGGCACCGCGTCGCTGCGCCGCCAGCACGGTGCGCTGCGCTTCGCCGCGACCGGCGATGACGAAGGACCCGACGACCTCGACGTCGCCGTCGTCATGCGCCGCTTGCCCGCCGACCGCATGCTCGACGAGCTCGTTCGCCACCACCGAGTGACGCTCGCCGAGATCGAACAACTCGCACACCACATCGCGACCTTCCACGCAAGCACCGAACGCGGCCCCGAAGTGCTCGCCGCCGGTGACCCAACCAAGCTCGCCACATTCGCCGCCGCCAACTTCACGGAGCTGCGCGCGCTGCCGGACCACGGCCTGCCCACCCACTTGATCGATCACCTCGCAACCGCCAGCGCCGCCGCGTTCCGACGCATCCTGCCGACGCTACAGCCGCGCGCCAAAACAGGCCGCGTCGTCGACGGCCACGGCGACTTGCACGCGCGCAACGTTTGCATGACGAACCCACCGACCGTCTACGACTGCATCGAGTTCAAAGCCGCCTTCCGCTGCGGCGACGTCGCCACCGAGAACGCGTTCCTCGCCATGGACCTGCGCTACCGCGGCACACCTCAACTCGCGACCGCCTACGTCAACGCCTACATCACAGCGAGCGGCGACACCCAAATCCGCGACCTGCTGCCCACCCTCTGCAGCTACCGCGCCATGGTCCGCGCCAAAGTCGCCGCCCTCGCCGCCAACGAACCCGAACTGCCTGCCGCCGACCGCGACGAAGCGCGCCTCTCCGCCCACCGCCACCTCCTGCTCGCCGCCGCCTTCGCCATCGAAGCCCAAGAACCGTGCTGGATCGCCGTCTGCGGCCCACCCGCCAGCGGCAAGAGCCACCTCTGCGCGGCCCTCGCCGACGCCACCCACTGGCCCCACATCAACACCGACATCGTGCGCAAGCACCTCGCCGGCCTCGCCCCGACGCAGCACGCGCGCGCCGAGCACTACACCCCCCAATTCTCCCAACGCACGTACGCCGAGGTCCTCGCTCGCGCGACCTCGGCGACGCGCGACGGTGCCACCGTCGTGCTGCTCGACGGCAACTACCCAACTCCCTCCCACCGCGCTGAAGCCGCCACCGCCGCGCGCGCTGTCGGTGCCAAACTCGTCGTAGCGTTCGTCGACATCGACGCCGCTACCGCGGCTGCGCGAGCGCTAAAACGAAAGCAAGACGCTGCCAATGTCAGCGACGCCGGCCCCGAACAGATCGCGGAACTGCGTGCGCGCTTCGTTCCGCCGACGGCAGCGGAGGGTCTGCGGATCTTGCGGCTCGACGGTGCGCGGCCGTCGAGTGAGCTGGTGGTCGAATTGATGAGCGGGGTGCTGGCGGGAGCAGAGTGATCGCTCTGGCTCGCTTACGAGTGGCCGCACCCCGACTGCACGGTTGCGTGCTAGGCCGACCGGGTGAACGACGCCTGATGGGCTCGATGCGATGCGACTTGGTGGGCGGTGCGCAGTTGCGTGCGGGCCTTGCGGGGTGGTGATTGCGCGATAGCCTTCGAGGGCGTGACGAACGGGGTTTTCCAACCTCCGAACACTAGTTGAGCAGGCCGTTTGGACTCTCGGCGTGGCTCGAGTCCTGCTTGGCTGGGCCGGAGTCCTCATGGGTATTCGACACATGGTCACTCGCTTGTTTGCCGTCGCACTGGTGTTCACGCTTTCGGTTGCTGCCCAGACGGTTCAACTGTCTGCGGAGTGCCCGGCTCAGTTCGGCTTCCCGACTTCCTACCAAGTGGTCGGCACTCCCCTTGCCGGGCAGGCGGTCGTGCTCAGCCAGACTTCGCAACTCGTGTTCGGCGCCTCGGGCTTCCTGCTCCATGTCAAGGTGATCGGGTTCAGTGACCCGGCGTTGCCGTTGCCAAGTTGTGGATGCGCAGTTCGTGCGTCGCTCGATTTTGTCGTGGCTCAGATCTCGATGCCCACAAGCACAACCTGGGTCCACAACACTTCACTGAACCTTCCATTGCCCCCTGGATCGACGGGATTGGTCTTCTACACTCAAAGCTTCGCGCTTCACCCGTGGACGTTTGGGGTCGGTTGCGTCGAGTTGGGTGTTGCGACGGAAGCGTCACAGAGCTACCAGGTCACGATTCAGTAGATGAGAGATCCCGCATCAGGGTCGAAACAGCTGCCCAACTCCACGCAGCAGCCGGCGGACCGGGCGATCACGCAACCGCGAGATCAAGCAACACCGCGCGCGGCCCGCGGCTGAGCGTCAGAGACGTTGGGCGGACTCCCCTGCATGCGACACCATGACCGATGACTGGACGCTTTCGAGTACTTCGTTGGGTCGGCGTCTCGTTGTTGCTGCTGCTTGCGTTGAGAGGCCTTGCCGCGCTCTTCGTGGACGCGGTTCGGTGGTGTGCCACGGACGAGCTTCGCTACGTGACCCCAGGCGTGGGATGGACGGCCTTTCAGCGGTGCATCGATTACAACCTCATCGCAGATAGGGATACCGTGCTGTATTTGGCGCGCTCGGTCGAGGACAAGTCGACGTGGGTACGCATCGCTCCTACCGACACATATCTGATGGGCCCGATGGAATGGAGGGGACCAGAGCACCTCCGGATCCCAGCCCGTTTTTGCGCAGGCTGCTTCAGGAGCGTCGATAATGTGGTGATCGAGTGGGATGCTCGCTGACGAGGGCCC
>JBDSBS010000312.1:0-2501 GCA_039921435.1 Planctomycetota bacterium
CGCTGCCAAACTGAAACCGCGTGCTGCTGGCGCGACGAGGTCGGGGCAGCGGCACGACGAGCGGGAGCACAGGCGGCAAGTCCATCGACAGTGGCGCGGCGGAAGGTAGGGCGAGAGGTGACGCGCATGGGCGCGTCCGTTGTGCGGGCGACGAAAGTGTGGCGAGCACTCTCGTCGATCACATGGCAGCTTACCGCCGAATCTCGACGGCGCGCGGGCGAGTCCGGCAGTGGATTTTGGCTTGCTTCTCCGGGCAGCCTCGCCATGATTTGCGTTTCGCAACGAGGGCGTTTAGCTCAGTTGGCTAGAGCATCAGCTCGACAAGCTGAGGGTCACAGGTTCGACTCCTGTAACGCCCATTATTTCCTCAAACGGCCCAGGGCGGCCAACTTCGGCCGACATCGGCCGATTACCCTGTGGCATCGCGACTTCCACCAACGAGTCGCCCAAGGTGGTCGGCCAGCCTCCGACACCAACGGCCAGCTTCGGCCGGAGTTCTACTGTCACTGGCACTGTCAACGGAACGGCCGTTACCGCCGGCACGCCCAGCTTCGCGAGTTCGCGGTGCCCATCGCCGAGTGCGTCGAGCTTCGCGTAGGTGTCCAAGGTCAGCCGAGCGTCGCTGTGCCGCATGATTCTCACGGCGACAGCCAGCGCCACGCCGGCACGGTGGAGCATCGTGCACGTCGAGGCCCGGAACCCGTGGAACGTCGTGCGCCTTCCCTGGCCGTCGTGGTCGCCGAGTTCAGCCCATCGCGCGTCCTTGCGCAGCGCCTCCAGAAGCCCGCGCCTCATCGAGAACACTCGATCCCCCTGCGCCAGCAGCGGCAGGCCCGCACGCAGTCGCTCGGTGTTGTTGCGGCGCCGTAGTTCGCGCAGGCCCTCCACACTCCAAGGCACGAGCGGCACGGCTTGCCCGCGCTTGCGGTTCTTCGCGTGCTGCGCCTTCACGGTGACCGCGGCCTCGGCACCGTCGAGCACGACGTCGGCCCACGTTAGTGTGCCGCACTCGTTCGCGCGGAGCCCGGTGTAGGCCGCGAACTCATAGAGCACGGCACGGCGCCAGCCATCCGCATGCAGCGCGTCGAGCTTCGCGGTGAGCGCGGCGGGCTCGCTGCCAGCGTGCGTCGCGGCCCACTGCTGCACGCTGCGCGTCGTCGCGGCTTCGATCAGCTTCCCGATCTCGTCAGGCGTCCAGGCGCGGTGCTCCATCGAAACATCCTCGTCGCGCGCGATGGCGTCCAGCTCGCCGAACGGATCGACCGGCCACAGCCTCCGCTTGCAGAGCCACCCACCGAACGCTCGCAGCGACTCGACGTAGCGGTCGCGGGTCACGGCGGTAACGGGCTTGCGCGGGATCCGCTTGCCCGTTGCGCTGCGTGGCTTCATCGGCGGCAGTCCTTCGCCGGTCAGCAGGCGCGCCAAGAACGAGTCCAGCTTCGGCAGCGTCACGTCCTGCACGAACCGCGTGGCCATCGCGTCGAACGCGAGCGCGAGACGGTCGCTGACGCCTGCCACGTGGCGAGGCGCGCACTTCCCACCGGCGAGCGCCGCGGCGTAGTCGGCGAGAAGCTGCGAAAGCGGCGTGCGCTTCGTCTGCTCGAACGGGTCCAGCAGGCCGGCCTCGCCGCGAGCGACGTGGCCTTCCGCCTTCGTCAGCGCCTGCATGGCGACGTCACGGTCGACGCGCCCGCTCGTGCCCTTCATGCGCTTCGTGCGCACACGACCGCTCTGGTCTTGCCACTGGATCGTCCAGCACTTCTCGCCCTTGCGCTTGTAGACGCTGCCCATGGTCAGCTCTGCGCCTCGCGCAGCTCCTCGATCAGCACTTCCCTCAAGAACTTCACGCGCGAGCCATTCCGCAGCACGGCGCGCACAACCTTGCCTGCGGTGACCAGCCGCCGCAGCGTCCGTTCTGCGCACAAGCCCAGGGCTTGCACTTCGATGTAGTCGAGCGCGGCCTTTTGGTGCAGCGGCACTTCGAGAAGGCGCCTCGTTCGCGGTAGCGGGTCGGTGGCTGTCACGACGCGCGCTCCTGCCGCTCGGTCACGGATTCAGTGCGCAGCGCGAGCAGCACTTCGTGCCAGTCGAACCGCAGACCGTTGGCGCCAACCGTCAAGGATGGAATGTGACCCTCGCGCGCCAGCGTGCGCACCTTGTCTTGCCCCACGTGGAGGCGGCGCGCCAGTTCGGCGGCGGTCAGCAGTTTCGTTTCCGGGCTCGTTTGCATTGTCACACCTCGTTCGACCCTCTCTACGGCGTGCGGGAGCCCGGCGCCTCGTGCTTCTTGAACTTGGGGGCCGACGTTGGCCGACGTTGAATAGGCCGCCGGAGCGGGTTTGCCCGCAACTTTGCGTCGCTCTCGGCTCGCACATCAGCGAAGCGCACGTGCGCAATGCCACCGATGGTTTTCGTCGTCAGCGTGTTCCCGGTGCGGTTCACCCAGCCGCGAACCGTCTCTGTGGTCAAAGCGGCGCGTCGCGCAGCCTCGGCGATCGGCA
>JBDSBS010000313.1:0-5328 GCA_039921435.1 Planctomycetota bacterium
CTTGGTGACCGTCACCGCGCCAAACCGGAACGGCAGCCGCGTGCGACACGGTGTGCGCGCCAGTTCGACCCGACGCAGAGAGAAGCGGAGCGCCATGCCTGGCATCGTGCCGCCATCGCGCGAACGCGCAACGGTCAGCCGGTCAGCCGCCGACGAAGCGCCGCCGCCACAGTCCCCACGCGGCAAACGCCGCCACCACCACGAACCCCCACTGCACGGCGATCGCGCGCAACAGCACCGGATCCGTGAAGGCCTTCTGGTGCCACAGCATGCCCTGGAAGCCCGACATCGCCCAATGCGTCAGCGTGGACTTGGTGGCGACCTCGGCGTACCACGGCAGGTCGGCGATCTGCAGTGGAAACCAGCAGCCACCGAGTGCGGCCATGACGAGGATCAACACCGTCGACAGCCCTTCGGCCTGCTTCTGCGTGCGCGCCCAGACGGCGATCAACATGCCGAAACTCGTCGCCGCGGCCGACCACGTCGCCGACAGCACGAGCAGCGTCGCGAGATCGCGGAACGCACCGACCCCGAACAGCAGCTCGCCGTATCCGAACAGGACCACCAACTGCATGAAGCCGATGCAGAAGCAGAACAAGAACTTGCCGAGCAGCACGGCCTGGCGCGGCGCGCGACTGACCAGGAGCCGCCGCAGCGTGCCCTGGTCGCGCTCGAGCAGCAACGTGCTGCTGCAGGCCATCAAGCCGAACATGAGCATCATCACGGTCATGCCCGCGACACTCTGGGCGATCTGGTAGCCGAGCATCTTGGGTCGAGTTGGCGGCTTCACGTCTTCGTTGACGACGGGCACCATGTTCTCGAACAGCGAAGCCATGTCGAACGCCCCACCGGGCGCAGCAGCCGCCGCACGTTCGGCGGTGCCTTCCGCTGCGGGCGCGCGCAGCGCCGGATCCGCGCCTATGACGTAGCGGTTGATGACGTCCTGGACCATGTCCATGCCAGCGCGCACGCTGGCGACGCCCTTCTCGCTCATCCCGTTGCGACGCATCATGCTGCCCATCAGCCACGGCATGCCCTGGCCGCCGGCGGCCGCCATCGTCGCCTGCATCAGCCCGATGCCAATCAAGCGGCCCTCCATGCTGCGTCCGGGATCGCGCACGAGCACGAGCGGCGGCTCGCGCCCAGCCGCGAGCGCAGCGCCAAACCCCTTGCCGACGATCAGCGCATGGTGCGCTTCGCCGTCGACGACCTTCGCGCGCAGCGCCGCCGCGGTCTGCGCGTCGTCGCCGAGCTTTGGCAGCACGCTGAGCATTCCGACGTCACGCAGCGCATCGACGAACTTCCGACTGCCATCACTGCCGTCTTCGTCGCTGACCCACAGGGTCACCTTGGGGATGCCGGAGCCGCCGCCGAACGCGAACTTCATCACCATGCCAAACACCGTCACGAGCGCAATCGGCAACAGAATGCCGAGTACCAGACCGGTGCGGTCGCGGAAGTAGAGAGCCAGGTCCTTGCGGGCCAGGCACGTGGCGGCCGACCAGAGATTCATGCTTCGTCCCTCAGCGAACGGCCGGTCAAGGCCAGGAAGACCTGTTCGAGCGAGGCGCCGGGCATGGCGGCCTGCTGCGCGAGTTCCGCCGCGGTGCCAGCGCCGACGACCCGCCCTTCGTTGAGCACGACGATGCGGTCGCAGAGGCGCTGCACCTCCTCCATGTAGTGCGAGGTGTAGATCAGCGTGCGGCCCTTCGCGCGCAGGGCGAGCAGGCACTCGAACAGATGGTTGCGCGACTGTGGATCGACGCCGGTCACGGGCTCGTCGAGCAACAGCAACTGCGGTGCGTGCAAGTCGCCGATGGCCAGATTGAGGCGCCGCTTCATGCCGCCCGAGTAGGTCGCCGTGCGGTCGTTCGCACGTTCGTGCAGCCCGGCCAGCGCGAGCCCCTGCTCGACCGCGGCCTCGACCTGCGTGCTTGGCACGCCCTGCATGCGCGCGAAGAAGCGCAGGTTCTCGCGCGCCGTCAGGTCCTCGTAGAGCGCCAGTTCTTGCGGCACCAGGCCCAGGTTGGCTCTCGCCGCAGAGTCGGTCGAAGGCACGAACGTTCGCCCCGCGAACTGCATCGAACCTGTGTAGCCGCCGATCAGCCCGGCGATGCACGACAGCAGCGTCGTCTTGCCCGCCCCGTTGGGGCCGAGTAGACCGAGGATCTCACCGCGCCGGCACGAGAGGCTCGCCGACTGCACGGCGATGCGTTCGCCGTAGCGATAGGAAAGGCCCTCGACGACGAGCAAGTCCGCAGCCGTGTCCATGGGCGGGCACGGTAGTGGCGCGCTGCAAGCGGAAGAAGGGGCTCTGTCCGGCACAGGGCTGCCGCGCGCAGCGCTACGGGCTGAAGCTCGGTCGGAAGACGATGTCGTGCGTGCCCGGTGGCACGACGACGGCGTGGAACAGCACATTGGCGAGCAGCACCTTCGCCGGCTGCCCGTCGACGAGGATCTGGCCAGCACCCGTGAAGTTCACGCCCGGCACGGGGAAGGCGAGCACGAACAGCACGTGGCCCGAACACTCGATGGTCACGCCCATCTTGCGGATGTCGGTGTCGATGCGAAGGATCTTGCCCGTGGCGCCGGCGTCGATTTCGGGCACGGGGCGTTCGTAGAGCAGCGGCCCCTGTTCGGGCTGCCATGCGCCGCGGCCCAGCTCCGCCCTGGCCGCAGCTTCGTCGTCGACCACTCGGTGGCGGTTGGCGATGCCAAACAGAGGCACGGGCAACAACGAGCCGAGCACCTCGCCAAACGAAGCGAGCTGGTAGCGATCTGCTTTGGCATCGTAGCGCAGCAGCGTCGACTCGGGCGCGAGGTCCTTGGTGCGCTCGTTGACGTAGACCACGAACGGTGGCCGCGGCGCCATCTCCAACACGGTGACCGGAATGGCGCGTCCCGTGCGAAGTTCGAGCATCGCCGTGAAGCCGTTGGCGAGGTAGGGCGGGATGTTGTCGACCAACAGCGAATCGGCGCGGTCCAACCCGTTCTCGTGCAAGAAGTCGAAGACGCGGTCGACGCCAGCGCTTTCGCGGCGGTACTTCTCGATCATGGATCGAGTGTCCTTCGCCACGAGCCACACGATCGCGGCGATCGCCAAAGCGACGACACCTAGCACGCTCCAGCGCGGCTTCCTGCGCACGACGTCGGTGGCAACCTGCGTTGCAAACAAGGCGAACGGTGCCAGGAAGAAGTAGGCGAATCGTCCCGAGTGCGCGAGCACGACGTACGGGAACATGCCCGCCACTGTCCACAGCAGGAAGAAGCGCGCCGTCGCACTGCACAGGGCCCAGGCGATCGCGCCGGACGCGAGCATCGCCGCGACGATCCAGCCATCGCTGAACCAACCATCGATCGGCAAGACCACGAAGTTGCGCACGAACCCCGCGGCGTGGAACGCCGCGACCTTCACAATGTCCATGACGCCGCCGGCCAGACCTTGCGTCTTGCACAGGTAGGTGTAGTGCAGCCCGATGAGCGCGACCCAGAACGCGGCGACGAGACCAAGTATGACTCCGCGCCGACCGCGGGCCCGCGGGATCGAGCCCACAGCCCCGAGTGCTACCAGCGGAAAGCCGTAGGCCGCTTCCCTGAAGGCGAGCGAGGCAGGCGCGAGCAAAGTGAGCAGCACGAGACGCGAAGCACCGCCGCGTTCGGCAAATGCCCACACCAGTCCTCCGCACGCGAACACCAGGACCGCGGGTGGGATGACGCTGGTCGAACCCGACATCCACACCACCGCTTCGCCGTGCGTCGAGGCGAGCCCGAACAGGAGCCCTGCCGCGGTCGCCGATACCGTGGCCCGCGACGCCGCGAGACCGATCGAGAACACGAGCAACGACGCCCCGATGTGCATGGCCAGCCCGACGATCATGAACGCGTGCGCATCGGCACCGGCGACGGCGTACACGACGTAGCAGACGAGCGCCCAGCCGGGCCGCCAGTAGGCCCAAGGCCGGCCGCCGTAGTCTGCATGCACCAAGAACCGCCAGAAGCCGTCGAAGCCGAGGTCGCGGTTGTTCACGAGCAACGAGAAGTCGTCGGAATGGAAGCCGACGCCCAACATCGGCCAGTAGACGGCCAGCATGATTATCACGAGCACGACGGCGCCCAGCAGAGCGCGAAGTGGCCCGGCCCCGCGCAGGGCTGTGTTTCCGAAAGCGTCTCCGGCTGCGGCTCCGGCACCGGCTCCGGCTCCGGCACCGGACAGCCCTTCGATGGAACCTGTCATCGCTGCGTCCCCGTCACGTGAAAGAGAACTTCACTCGAGGGAACTGCCACGGCCCGGGCAGGCTATCCCGCGCGGCGACCGTCTCAAGCAAGTCGCGCGATTCACGCGGCCGGGTCGAGCCGCGCGTCTTCACGGCGCGGCGTTTGTAAGTGCACGACCTGCCGATCGGCGAGAACAACACCAAGGTCATCGAGGCGAGGTTCACGCGCGCCACGTGATCGACGCGGGCGCCTTGAAACTTGAAGCTGCTGATGCGCGCGACTGTCTAGGCGAGCAACTGCCGCACGACCCGTCCACTGACGTCCGTCAGTCGATAGTCGCGCCCTTGGAAGCGGAACGTCAGCCGCTCGTGGTCGATGCCCAGCAGGTGTAGCAGAGTTGCGTGCACATCGTGCAGATGGACCGGGTCCTTGACGACGTCGTAGCCGAGATCGTCGGTTTCACCGAACGTGATGCCCGGCTGCACCCCGCCGCCCGCAAACCACATCGTGAACGCGCGCGGATTGTGGTCGCGGCCGAGATGTGCGTGGCTGCGCACTTCGCGCATCGCCGTGCGGCCAAAC
This sequence comes from Planctomycetota bacterium, assembly GCA_039921435.1. Taxonomy (GTDB): domain Bacteria; phylum Planctomycetota; class UBA1135; order UBA1135; family UBA2386; genus DASVAL01. The sequence goes on from JBDSBS010000313.1 coordinate 4,798, forward strand.
TCTCCGCCCCACACCACGAGTGTGTCGTCGAGCAACCCGCGCTGTGCCAGGTCGAGCACGAGCGCTGCCGCAGCGCGGTCCGTCTGCTGGCACATCGTCGGCAACCCATGCAGTAGGTCGTCGCTGTTGTCCGTGCCGTGGTGGTCCCAGCCGCGGTGGATCACCTGCACGCAGCGCACGCCGCGTTCGACGAGGCGGCGCGCCATCAAGCAATTGTTGGCAAACGAACTGCGGCCCGGCTCGCTGCCGTAGAGCCGGTGCACAGACTCGGGCTCGGCCGTCAGGTCAGCGAGCTCGGGCACACTCTGCTGCATGCGGAACGCGAGCTCGTAGGCAGCCGTTCGCGCTTCGATCTCGGGATCACCGAGCACTTCGCTGCGCAGTGCGTTGAGTCGAGCCAGCAGCTCGATGCCACGTCGCCGGGCTGCGCGATCGAACGACGGCGGATCGGCGACGCACGGCACCATCTCGCCGCGCGAGCGCAGCTCGACGCCTTGCAGAGTCGTCGGCAGGAAGCCGCTCGACCAACAC
>JBDSBS010000314.1:0-2666 GCA_039921435.1 Planctomycetota bacterium
TTGAAGGAGCTCGGGGTCTAGGCGTCAGCGCGACGAGCGGCGGCGCCGCCCTGGTGGGTGCAACGCGAGTTGCTTCGCCGCCCGCTTCACGCCGCCGGCCGCGGCCTTGGTCCAAAGCGCCCGCGCCCGGCGCAGGTTCTTGCGAACGCCCTCGCCGTCGCGATGGCAAAGGCCGAGCAAGTGCATGGCCCAGGTGTCGCCGAGGTCGACGGCGGCGAGTGCGTCGCGCACGCGATGCCCCTCCGCACCGTTGTAGAAGCGTGCCAATTGCTGCGCACTGCCGACGTGACCCGACGCGGCCGCGCGCCGGAAGTAGGCCAGCGCCTTGGGCCAACTCTTGGCCACCCCGTCGCCGTACTTGTGCATCAAGCCAAGGTTGAACCGCGCGTTCCGCTGGCCCTGGCGCGCTGCTCGTCGATACCACATCAGCGCCGCTGCCCAATCGCGCGGCAGGCCTTTGCCGTGGAAGCAGCGCACGCCGAGATCGATCTGCGCCTTGGCATCCCCGACGCCGCCAGCTCGCGCAACCGCGACAACGGCCACGCCCGCGACCGACGCACGCGCTTGTCGTCGATCAGATCGAGCATCTCGTCCACGGCGTCCTCGTCGCCGTGCCGCGCCGCCCGTTCGAACCACTCATAGGCGATGTCGAACTCACGCCGCACTCCGCGGCCGTCGCGGTAGCACCGCCCGAGGTTGTACATCGCGATCGCATCGGCCTGCGCCGCCGAGCGACGGTAGAGCGCGATCGCCTTCTTGCGATCTCGGCGAACTCCTTCGCCGGTCGCCAGGTGCACCGAGCGTGACCTGGGCCCTCGCATCCCCGGCCGCTGCTGCACGGCGCAAGCGAGCGACCGTGCGCCGCAGCTTGGTGTCGGTAGGCACGGCTCGACCTACGCCAAGAACGCGCGCTCGACCTCGGCCTCGTAGACCACGACGTCGGGCAGCTCCCGGTACTTGCCGTCGAGGTCCATGCCAAAACCGAGCACGAACTCGTCGGGGATCTCGAAGCCCACGTAGTCGAGTTCGACTTCGACGACGCGCCGGCACGGCTTGCTGAGCAGCGTCGCGACCCTGCAGCTCTTGGCACCCGCGGCGAGGAAGTGCTGCTTGACGGCGACCATCGTGCGGCCCGTGTCGACGATGTCCTCGAGCAGCAAGACCTGCTGGTCCTTGCACGGCAGATCTCTGCCGACCGTGAGTTCGACCTTGCCCGAACTCGTCGTGCCACTGCCGTACGACGACGCGCGCACTTCGTGCACTGGCAGCTGGCCTGGCAGCAGCTTCTGCAGCTGCCTCGCGAACGGCCTGGCACCTTCGATGACCGCGACGAGGCACAGTGGCTCGCCACCGGCATCGGCGGCGATCTGACGCGCCAGTTCGTGGCAGCGGCGTTGGATCTGATCGTGCGACAGCAGCACGCGGAACGCAGGACGCGGCGAGGGAGTCTTCACGGCAGTACGAAGGAGACGGCCGGCGACAGGCCGGGCACATGCAAGGCGAAGTCGAGCACGATGTGCGCCGTGTAGAGCGGCACGCCGGCGACGGGATTCGGCGATGGGATGGCGACGTCGACCGAGCGATAGCCGCCCGGCGGCATCAAGGCGAGAATGCCCGGCGCACCGAGCGCTGCCTGCAGCAGCAGGTCGAAGTTGAGCGGGATCAGTGCGCCGCCGAACGGAATGCCCGGCGCGTCGCCGTAGGCGAGGCCCAGTACGCTGAAGTAGTTGCCGAAGCCGAGTGCTGTGCCATGCAGCGTGAAGCTCGTCGGCGTCGTCGTGACGGCGATCTGCACCGGGTACGACGTCATGTCCGCATCGTTGCGCCGGCCCGGCGAGCCGCGGTCGCCGAGCCCGAACATCGCTGCTGCTGCCGCGTAGTTGGCGGGACTGTTCGCGGCGTAGAGATCGCGCCGTTCGGCCGCGACCCCCGAACCGCCGGGGAAACCGGTCGCGTAGGCGAGGCTGTCGATCGTCGTCGCGTTCTGCTGCAGCGTCACCGTGTCCGTCGTGTCGCCCAACGCGAGGGTCCCGAACGGCAGCGCCATGCCGAGCGGCTGCATGCCGTTGCGGCTCGGTGCGCCGTCGATCTGGAACAGCATCGGCCGCCCCGGCACGAGCAGGAAGTTGCTCGCGATCGTCACGCTCGCGGCACTGTTCGACAGTCGCAGGCCGCGCAGGCCGACCGGGCGCGAACCGATGTTCTCGACTTCGACGTACTCACCGTTGGTGTCCGGCACGACATTCGGATTGCGGTGCACTTCGCTGATGCGCACCTCGCCGGCGGCGAGGTTCGGCGTTGCCACTTCGTCGCAGAAGAAGTCGAGGAAGTCACCGTTCTGCGCCGTCGCGCGGTAGCGATTGCCATCGGTGTCGATGCGCAGGTTGCCGGTCACGCCAAAGCCGATCGTGCTGGCACTGCCCGTCGTCGTCGACAGCAACGCGCGCGCCGCGGTCGCCTGGTTGAGGCGGTTGACGATCGTCGTCGTCGGGTGACCAAACGTGTTGCCGGTACCACAGCTGACCACGGCGAGTTCGGGCGACAGCCGCGTCAACAGGTTGAGGTTGGTCGAGGTGTTCGAGCCGTGGTGGTTGAGCTTGTAGACGTCGATGTCGCCGCAGGCGAGCGACGCCGCACTCTCCACGTCGGCGGTGCTGCTCGCGCCG
>JBDSBS010000315.1:0-8365 GCA_039921435.1 Planctomycetota bacterium
TGGTGGACGGATCGCCGAACGCGTTCTCGGTGACATCGAGTTGGCTTTCCTCCGCTTGGCGAGACGACCGGGGCTCGGTCACAGGCGGGATGACCCCACGAGAGACGACAGCGTTCGGTTCTGGAGCGTTGGTCCGACACTCATCGCCTCCCGCCAAGCCAAGCTGCGTCGAAGTGTTGTTCGTCGAACGCGGCGAAGTGGACTGGGAGCGGCTGCTGGCGGACTCACTGCCCGGCGAGCCTGAAGCGTGAGGCCGATGCCGCCCGCGAGTGCGGAACCGCTATCCTGCCGCCTCCTTCGCCGAGAGAGCCATCCATGCGCCTCCATTTCGCCTCGCTGCTGCCGATCCTCTGCTTCGCCGCTCCCGCCCAACAGACCGAGGCCCCACCCAAACTCACCGACCGCTACATCGCGACCGAACACCAGCTCACGATGCGCGACGGCATCCACCTGCACACCATCGTCGTCGCCCCCAAGCAGTTCACCGAACCGCTGCCGCTGCTCATGCTGCGCACGCCCTACGGCGTCGCCAACTGGCAGCGCCACTTCGCCTCCTACATGAAGGAGCTGGCCGAGGACGGCTACGTCTTCGCCTTCCAAGACATCCGCGGCCGCTTTGGCAACGAGGGCACGTTCGTCATGCAGCGCCCGCTGCGCGCCACCGACCCCGCACTCGCGATCGACGAAGGCACCGACGCCTGGGACACCATCGACTGGCTCGTCAAGAACGTCGAACACACCAACGGCCGCGTCGGCATGCTCGGCATCAGCTACGACGGCTGGACCACGATCATGGCCGCAGTCGAACCGCACCCAGCACTGCGCGCGATCTCGCCGCAGGCTTCGCCGGCCGACATGTGGCTCGGCGACGACTTCCATCACAACGGCGCGTTCCGCCTCAGCTACGGCTTCGAGTACGCGGCGATGATGGAGACTTCGAAGGCGACCGAGGCGTTTCGCTTCGACCGCTACGACACGTTCGATTGGTATCTGCAGCTCGGCTCGCTGAAGAACGTCAACGAGCGCTTTCTCACGGGCAAGATCCCGACCTGGAACGACTACGTCGCGCATCCCGACTACGACAGCTTCTGGCGTGCGCAGACCGTGATCCCGCAGCTGACGAGTTGCACGGTGCCCACGCTCAACGTCGCTGGCTGGTGGGACCAGGAAGACTTCTACGGCCCGCTCGCGATCTACCAGGCGCTCGAGCGCCACGACCACAAGGGCATCAACCACCTCGTCGTCGGCCCGTGGAACCATGGCGGCTGGTCGCGCGGTGACGGCGACAAGCTCGGCGCGATCCCGTTCGGCAGCAAGACGGCGCTGTGGTTTCGCGAGAACGTGCAGGCGCTGTGGTTTCGCCATTGGCTCAAGGATCAGGGCAAGCTCGATCTACCCGAGGCGCTGACGTTCGAGGCCGGGAGCAACGAGTGGCGCCGTTGGGATGCATGGCCACCGAAGGCCACGACGGCGAAGACGCTGTGGTTTCACGAGCACGGCAAGCTGTCGTTCGATCCACCGGCGGCAGCGAACGCCGACGACGCGTGTGATGCGTTCGTGTCCGATCCCGCGCATCCGGTGCCGTATCGACAGCGTCCGATCCAAGCGACGTACGGCCCCGGCTCGAAGTGGCGCGAGTGGCTCACCGAGGACCAGCGCTTCGTCAAGGACCGCCCCGACGTGCTGACGTGGGAGAGCGACGTGCTCGAAGACGACGTGGCGATCGCCGGCGAGATCACTGCCAGGCTGTTCGCTTCGACAACGGGCACCGACGCCGACTGGATCGTCAAGCTCATCGACGTCTATCCCGAGGACCATGAGAGCCAGGGCGCTCTCGCGGGCCACTGCCTGGTGGTCGCCAACGAGGTGTTTCGCGGTCGCTATCGCAACAGCTTCGAACGTCCCGAGCCGCTGCCGGCTGGCGAGGTCGTTGCGTATTCGATCGGTCTGCACACGCAGAACCACACGTGGAAGAAGGGGCATCGCATCATGGTGCAGGTGCAGAGCACGTGGTTTCCGCTGATCGATCGCAACCCGCAGACGTACGTGCCCAACATCTTCCTCGCCGACGATGCGGACTTTCGGGCGCAGACGCACCGGGTGTTCCGTTCAGGGCAGTTCGCGTCGGGGGTCGTGCTGCCGATCGTTGCACGGTGACGGCGTGGACGCCGTGCAGCAGAGAGTCAACACGATAGCAACATGTGTCCTACGGCCATGTTACGACGTGTCCACTGCGTCGGGACGGACGTTAGCTATGGCTAACGTCATGGACGTTCGATAGTCTAACGTCGTGAACGTTAATGAGATCAACGAGTGCCTGCAGGCCGGGGCGCTCGAGACCCCAGGCTTGTTCCCACACCTCGAGAGCCTCGCGCGCGGGGAGTTCGTATTTCGCCCGGACTTTGGCCTGGACGAGTTGCCCGAAGCGCCGGGCTTGTTGCTCGTGCGCGGGCCGCGGCAGTACGGCAAGAGCACCTGGCTCGAAGGGCAACTGCACGCGACGCTCGTCATGGCGGGACCGGCCTCTGGCTTCTACCTCAACGGCGATCAGATCGCCTCCGTGCAGGACCTCGTCGCGGCGGTTCGTCAAGTGGTGCCGTGGTTCCGGAGAGACGCTCCCGTGCGCCGACTGTTCATCGACGAGATCACGGCGGTCGCCAATTGGGAGAAGGGCCTGAAGCAGCTGCTCGACGCTGGCGAACTGCGCGATGTGCTCGTCGTCACCACGGGCTCTCGCGCCACCGACCTCCGGCGCGGCGCCGAGCGGTTGCCAGGCCGCAAGGGGCGCCTTACCCGTACTACGTATGTGTTCACGCCGCTGCCGTTCGCCGAGTTCGAGCGAGTGTGTGGCGCGCGCTTTCCCGAACACGCGGCCGTGGCCTACTTGCTGTCGGGTGGTTGTCCATTGGCCGCAGCCGAACTCGCGCAACACGGCAGGCTGCCCGAGTACGTGGTGGAGATGGTGCGCGACTGGGTGCTCGGTGAGTGCGCCGCCAGTGGCCGGGCGCGCGGCAGCCTGCTTGCGGTGTGGCAGGCGCTGCTGACTCGCGGTGGCTCGCCGATTGGCCAAGCGCTGCTCGCGCGCGAGGCGGGTTTGGCCAACAACACGGTCGCTGCCGGTTACCTCGAACTGCTCGGCGACCTGTTGTGCGTCGGCACGGCTTACGCGTGGGACGAAAACCGCCGCATCGCCGTGCGCCGTCGCCCGGCAAAGTTCCCGCCGATCAACTTGCTCGTGGCGGTGGCCTTCGATCCGAATCGCCTTCGCTCTGTCGACGACTTCTTGGCGCTGCCGCCAGAGGTGCAGGGGCGTTGGTGGGAGTGGCTCGTGGCCCAAGAGATCTGGCGTCGCGCGGCGCGCCGCGGCGAGGATTCGCCCGAGGAGCTGCACTTCTGGGCTGCGGGCGACCGCGAGATCGACTACGTCGTGCGGCCCGACTTGCTGCTCGAGGTGAAGCGCGGCGGTGCGAGCGCGATGGAGTTTGCGTGGTTCCCGCGCTCGTTTCCGCGGGCGGAGTTGTGGATCGCCGGCCGCGAACGCTTCGCCGCGGATCGCATGCGGGGGCTCACGATCGCGGACTTGTTGCGCGATCCGAATTGGTGACGCGCGGTCGGTGGGAGCGCGTTTCGTTCGGCGAAGGTTGCCTCGGGCGTCGTGTCACCGATCGTCGCGGTGACGTGCAGTGAAGAGGTTGTGCGGAACTGTGTTTCGGCACGGGGGAAAGAACGGGGTTCTGGGGGCCGAGGCGAAAGGCTGACAAAGTTCAGACGTGCCCGGCCAGCCGTGTTCGCAGAAGTCCCGCTAGCCTCCAGGCTCCCTTGTTCTGAAGGCAAAGAAACTCCTACCATGCGCATCCGCCTCTCACCCGTTCTTCCCCTCTTGCTGACGGCCTTCGTGCCAGCGCAGGTGTTGCCTGGCGACATCGGCATCACAGGGTTCTCGACGACGTCGTTTGCGGTCGCGTCGCCGCCGCCGACCGTCACCACGTACAACGCCGGGACCTTCATGGGCACCGGTGGCGCCACATCGCAGGCAATCCTGCACGACCCGGTCAACCCGAACGACTTCATCGTCGGCGGCTTTGGCTTCGTCGGGCGCGCGACGATCACGGGACCCGGCACGGTCGTGTATTCGCTGATCACGAACGGCATCAACACCGCGTCGCAGATGAGCTGGGACAACTCCGGCAACATCATCGTGGCCGATGCCGGCACCGACCAAGTGCGGTTGGTGACGACCGGCGGCACGGTGACCGATCTCTCGACGGGCACCCAGCCTTGGGGCACCAGTGTCAATGCCGGCGCGTTCGAGCGCTCGACTGGCGACGTGATTGTCGGCGGCAGCGGCGGCTTGTTCCGCTTGCCCAACGGCCAGACGACCGGTGTCCCCATCGTCACGGGTCTCGGTGGCTTCGTCTCGGGCGTGACGTTCGATCCGTGCAACGGCGACATCCTGGCGACGGTGCTGACGTTGAGCCGACTCGTGCGCGTGACGAGCCTCGGTGTCGTCACTGACGAGATCCCGGCCGCCACGGTAGGCGCGCCAAACTCGCTCGACATCGACGAGAACGGCAACTACATCATCGGCGGTGCCAACGGTCAGGTCTTTCGTTCGCCTCCGGGCGGTCCTGCCACGTTGATTGCGACGGCGACGGGCCTCGGCACCAGTGCGTCGGGAGTCGCCTACGTCAGCGGCAACAGATGCCCCTACGGGGCGCCGTGCCCAGCTCCGTTTGGCCTGCCGACGCTGACGACAGTCGGCGCGTACACGGCCGGCTTCCCGCTCGTGACGAAGTCGATCAATCACAATCCCGGCGTGCTCGGGCTGGCTGTGTTCAGCCTGAGCCAGATCATGCCGCCGCTCAACCTCGGTCCGATCTTCGGCACCAACGGTTGCTTCCTGCACGTCGCCCCCGACTTCATCGATGTCGGCATCACCAACGCGACGGGCGAGTTCGTGCATGCGCAGGCGACCAACTTGACGTTTGCGAACCAGCGCCTCTACGTGCAGCACGCGGTGCTCGAAGGTGTGCCGCTGAGCAGCTTCACGTTCAGCAACGGGCTCTGCGTGCAGTTCTGATTCGGTGCCCTGGAGCCTCGCACGTGGCGGCGTCCATGCGCACGACCGAGCGCCGCGACGTTCGATCGACGACGTCGTCGACGATGTTGTGAGATTCTCACAACACGACGGCCTTCGGTCGGTGGGCTCTTTCCTCTGCTTGGCAATTGCGTGCCTACCATGGCACCGAGCCTTCCGCCGCGCGTAGACGCAGTTCGCAGAAGTCACGCAGCCCTCGCCGCTCGGCGCGCGTGCCGCAGGGGTGGTCCACCTGAGGGTGGATTCGGTAGGATTTCGCGCCGCACCCGGCACTTCGCCGCGTGCTTTCTCGCCAAAACAAAGAATCAATATGCGTAGCGCCATTCTCGCCACGGCGGCCGCCGTGGGTCTTCTGAGCCCCGCCTCTGCCCAGTTCTGCAGCGACAACACGTTCCCGCCCACCCTCGTCAACAGTCAGGGTGTACCGGCTTCGTCCACGTTCAACTCGAGCACCGGCCTCTACACCTACCAGTTCACGAACAACCAGGTCTACCTGGCCTTCCCGACGACGCTCGCTTCGGGCACGTACTACGTGCACGTGACGGATCCGCTCGGCAACGGCGACGAGGTTCTGTCGACGAACGACCCCATGGACCGCTTCGTTGCGGTGACCAACAACGGCGGCGTGATCAGCCTGTCGTTGCCATTCACGAACGGGCAGAACCCGCCCGTCTTCGGCCTCGGCCTCAACGGCGTCGGTCAGAGCCTGCTGCTTGCCCCGTTCCGCTCCTCGCTCGACGAGCCCTGCCAGTACAAGGCGTGGTTCGGTGACTGCTGGGACCTGAGCGCCGGGCCCGCAAATCCCTACCTGCTGTCCGGCGGTCTGCATCCGGTGACCGGCAATTGCTGCGTGCGTTCGTACGAGTTGTTCAACGTTGGCGGCGGCTCGGGCAACAACGTCTGCGGTCGCGTCTTCCTCGACACCAACCACAACGGTGTGCAGGATCCAGGCGAGGGCGGTGTCGCCAACGTGTCGGTGCAACTCACCGGCGCCGGCCCTACCCAGACTGCCGTCACCGGCGGCAATGGTGGCTACTGCGTCGCGAACGTAGCGCAGGGTAGCTACACGGTGGTGCTCGCGCTCGGCACGCCGTCGCCCTACAACGCGACGACGCCGACGTCCTTTCCTGTCGCGGTGCTCGATTGCGCCGACGTCACTGTGCCGAGCTTCGGGGTAGCACAGCAGGTCCTGGCCTGCAACGGCCACACGATCGGCTTCTGGCGCAACAACAACGGCAAGGCCCTCGTGACCCAGTACGGCATCCTCGCGACGCTGCCGGGACTTTGCCTCGTCAACGCCAGCGGCCAGTACGTCGCTCCCGCCACGCTCTCGAGCTGGGCCTCGTGGCTACAGAACGCCAACGCTACCAACATGGCCTACATGCTGTCGGCGCAACTCGCGGCTATGCACTGCAACGTCAGCGTTGGCTTCGTCGACATGAACTGCGTGATCCACGACAGCGTGCTCGGCAACCTGACGATCGCCAGCCTGATGCAGCAGGCCATTGCGAGTCTCTGTGCCTACCCATACACGCCCAGTGGACATGCACAGCGCGCCGCTCAAGAGCAGCTCAAGAACGCGCTCGACAACGCCAACAACAACCTGAACTGGTTGTGACTCGCGGCGTGGGTGGCGCGAGCAACCGAGCCCGCGCCGCCTGCGGGCAATGGTTGCCGCACGGCGGTTCGCCCACCGAGAGTTGCCCTGCGATGGGTCGAAGTCAGGCCGCGCTGGGAATCCTCGCCAGGCGCTACTTCGGCCGGAGCCCGTTCTGCGGCTGATTGGCGATGCCGAAGGCCATCGCGAGCATCGCGGTGGACGTCATCGCGTCGAACCCCGCAGCGGCGGGCCACGTGCCCGCGTCCCCAGCCGGCGTCCGCGCCGCGAGCAGAGTCGGTAGCAGATCGGTCTGCGCGGACCACACCTTCGCCTCGCAGTGACGCATCGCGAACAAGGCAAACACGGTCTGCAGCGGATCGGCGGCCAGATTGGCGGGCCACATGCGCGCCACGGTCAGCTCGGGCAAGAACGGTTCCCCGAGCAGCAACTGGCCGAGGTGCAATGCGGCGTCGGCGCGGCGCGTCTTGCCGAAGGTGTGTTGGGCCAGGACTTGCTTCGCCAGCGTCTTCACGCGCGTCTGTTGCTCGGGCGGCAGCGCTGTCGCTCCCGCGACGTCCGTGCCGAGTAGAGCCAGCATGGCGCCGAGTTCGGGCGGTGAGGGTTCGGTGGCGGTCGACATCGCCCGTTCGATGGCGTCGACGGCGTTCTCCGCGTTCGCCTGGAGCAGTTTGTAGTTGGACAGGCCGTAGGCCGAGACCATCGCCATGGCGGCGACGGTCTGTTCGAGTGCGCCGCAGGGCACGCCGCCGGGGGCGAAACGGCCGTCTTCGGCCTGTGTGCTGCGCAGCCACAGTACGAGCTTCTTGATGGGTTCGCGATGCGGGCCACTGCGCAACGTCGAGCCATTCTGGAGTAGCGCCAACAGCTGCCACGACTTGCCGGTCAGCGACAGCTCCAATTCGTCGGTCCGACTCACGTGTTCCGCGAGGGCGCCAAGCGTGTTGCCGATGTCGAAGCGCGGCGGCGAGGCCTCGGGGACTTGGGCGGGCGTCGGCGGTAGCAGGAACAGAGCCAGCAAGAGGCCTGGCAGGCAGGGGATCGCACGAAGGGGCATGACCATGAGTATGCCTGCCGGCAACGGCGCCGAGGCGTCGCGGTTCGTCCGCAACCATGGCGAGGCCAGGCCTGCGCGAGGCCACTATGACCGCCGAGCTGCAACCACGGGGTTGTGCCGCCGAGCGCCACCGCCACAATCGCAGCACCCGTCGAGGTATCCCTGCGCCTCCTGCCGCCACTGCCCCTGTGCACCCTCGTCCTGGTCGCGACGGCGTGCGTTGCTCCGACTCAGACGAAGCACTGGTCTTACCAGCCCGTGGTCCGGCCGACGCTGCCCGCCGCAGCAAGCGATGCGTGGTCCCGGTCGCCGCTCGATGCGTTCGTGCTCGAAACCATGCGAGCGCATGGCCTGCAGCCGTCGCCAGCCGCCGATCCGGCGACGTGGTTGCGGCGCGTGTCGTTCGACCTGACTGGCCTGCCGCCATTGCCAGCCGAGTTGGACGCGTTCGTCGCTGACGCGTCGCCCGACGCGCGCGAACGTGTCGTCGACCGACTGCTCGCGACTCCGGCCTACGCGGAGCGCTGGAGCCAGTATTGGCTCGACCTCGCACGCTACGCCGACAGTCAGGGCTACGAGAAGGATGACCTGC
>JBDSBS010000316.1:0-6701 GCA_039921435.1 Planctomycetota bacterium
CGGCGGCGGTCCGCGACCGGGCGCGTTCGCCGTGCGCATCACGTGCGGCGATCAGTCGAGCACGTTGGCGTTCCGTGTGCTCGATCGCCGCGGCACGTCATCCGTGATCGGCAGCTGGCCCGGCATCAACCTCGACTCCGGCGAAGAGTCGTACGCGGAAGAGGCGCTGACCGAGGAGCAAGAAGAGGCGGCGGAAGCCGAACAAGCCGAGGCAGCCGTGCACGAGGCGAACGTTCGCGGCAGGTAACAGACCGCCGCGCGCCGGACGCGCCATCACTCCAGCACGCCATCACTCCAGAACACCATCACTCCAGAACACCATCACTCCAGAACAAAATCCTCGAACGACCCGCCCGAGTCGACTTCGAAATCGCCGAGCAACACCGACTGCACTTCGGCCAGCAAGTGGATGCGCAGCATCGCCTCCTGCTGCTTCTGCGATGCCGCGGCAAACCCTTCGGGTTCGAGGTGCTCGGCCGTCATGTCGTTGAGCACGAACAGCGCCAACCGGGCCGCATTGAGCGCCGCGAGCCAGGCGTTGGCGTGGGCATCCGGAATCAGCAGGACTTGCTCCGAGGAGCCCGCCATGCGCCGCATGGCCGCGAGGTCGCGACGCACCAGTTGGCCGCGCGAGAGAAACAGGCGCTCGAGCTCGGGCACCGAATGGCGGCGCCACTGTGCTTCGTCGTCGGGGTCGTCGCAGGTTTCGGGCAACAAGCGTTCGCGCACGCGCGTGTCGGAACTCTCGAGCAGCATGGGCACGCCCGTCAACGTGTCGACCGAAGCCTGCGACAGGCCGCCGAACACGAAGCCCTCGTCGACGCGCGCCGCCCACATCATGCAACTCTCCTGCCGCGCACTGGCGCGCTACCGGGCGCAAACCTGTCGACCGGAACGGCGAGGGGCTCACACATCGACGACCTCGAGGCTCGTCAGGAGGTGGTGCGCCTGTAGCTTCTGCGCGTAGGTTTCGGCCTGCTCGCGCGACCCGGTCCAGACCATGGAACGTCCGGACTTGTGCACTTCCATCATCAAGCGATGGGCCTTGTCCTTGCCGTAGCCGAATACCTGCATGAACACCTTGGTCACGTAGGTCATCAGCGTGACGGGGTCGTCGTGCACGATGACGTTCCAAGGCGGCGCCAAGGACGTCTCGGGCCGTGCCTTCGTCTCGATCTTCTCTTTGGTCTTTTCTTTGGTGGTCGCGCGGACAGACATGGCTGGTTCACTGTAGCACCGCCGCGATGGGCTGGAAGACGTTGGCTGCCGGCGGGCTGGGCTGCCGGCGCGCCATGGCCACGAATTGCTCTTACTGGCCCAGCGGGAGCAGTTCGAGCCGATTGCTGCCGAACAAGGGGACGAGCAGTAGATGGCGTTTGGCGTCCAGACCGCAATCGGCCGGCTGTTCGAGGCGCGCTGGCAACGCCGTGCAGCCGCCGCCCGCGTCGAAGCGATAGACGCAGCTGCCAGCCCAGGACGTCGCCAGCCAATACCCCGTGGCACCGCTGTCACCGTTCGGCTCGACCCGGACGAGCCCGTCGAGCTGGGCGGCCGGCGCCACGCCCAAGTCCGTGCGCCGGCCCTTGGTGTCGATCTGGTAGAACGTGCCGTCGCGCCAGCTGACGACGTAGACGCCGATATCGCGCGCAACCAAGCCGTTGGGCTGCCCCAAGTCCGGGCCCTTGCGCAACATCGTCGGCACACCGTCCTGACCAACGCGCCAGATGGCGTCGGTGCCGGTCGGCCCGAACTGCGCGTCGAGGCCCGAGTCCGTGCAGTAGATGGTGCCATCGGGCCCAGCACTGACGTCGTTGAGGAACGTGGCACCGGGGATCACCACTTCGCCCAGCGGCCGGCCCAAGCGTCGATCGAACCGGCGCAGCACGTCGATGTCGGCGACCCACAGCACATCTCCGTGCAGCGCCATGCCCTTGGGCGCGTGCAGCGTGACGCCGCTGCGGCCACCAGCTATCCAATGCCGCTGCATGGTGCCATCGGACTGCACCCGCGCGATGTAGCCGTTGTTGTCCTTCGCGAGCGTTTCGCCGTGGATGTTGCTGACGAGGTAGACGTCGGCCTCGGCATCGTGCAGCACCGACTCGGGCGTGTCGAAGCCTGGCGGCTCGGAGCTGCAGGCGGCGACGACGAAGCACGCCGCCAACGTGGCCAGCGAGCCGCGACTCGAGCAAGCGCGCTTCACCAGGTCTCCTTCTGGCCGCCGAGCCGCAGGATCGTGCGCCATTCGTCGGCACTCACGGGCTGCACCGACAGGCGGCTGCCGCGTTGCAGCAGCACCATGTCGGCCAGCGCGGGTTCGGCCTTGCACTGTTCGCGCGTGAGAGGCGCCGACAACGCCGCTACGCAAGCGATGTCGACGACGAACCAGGTCGGGTTCTGCGGGTCGCTGCCCGGGTCGTAGTAGTCGTTCTTCGGGTCGAACGAAGTGGGATCCGGGTAGCCAGCCCGCACGACCTTGGCGATGCCGACGATCGCCGTCGGGTCGGCCGAGCTGTGGTAGAAGAGCACGCCGTCGTCGACCTGGATCTCATCGCGCAGCAGGTTGCGCGCTTGGTAATTGCGCACGCCGTGCCAGAACGTGCGGCCCTCGCGCTGGAACTGCTCGAAGCCGTAGGTCTCCGGTTCGGACTTGAAGAGCCAGTAGCGGCGCCCGCGGGCCGCCGACTTGGTGCTCTTCGTGATCTTCGCGGACTTCGTACGGGCCATCGGGCGCAGCACGATACGCGACCGCACCAAGTGCTGCTACTGCCAGAGCAAGCGCAGCGACCGCGAGTCGCGCACACTGAGCTCGAAGCCGATCGGCACCACTTCGTCGACCCCTCTTGCCTGCACGATCAGCGGCTTGTCGCCGCCGCGATCCCAAACCTGCATGGTCGCCAGCGTGTCGCGGTTGCCTCGCGCCATGGTCAGCCGCCAGTCGGCCTCCCCCAACGCACCGCCGCGCAAGTCGACGGCACGCTTGCCATTCAGGTCGCGCAAGTCGTCGTTGACGAACTCACCGACGCCGGCGCGCACGCCAGGCGTTCCCTCCTGCACCCAGCCGTCGACACCGATGAGGAATGTGCGGTGCTGCCCACCATGATCCAGATCGAGCCGCTCGATGCCGGTCAACATCAGCACCTTCAGCGCACAGAACTCCGTCCAATTCCGTCGCAGTTCGTCGACCGGGCCCTTCGGTACCAAGACGATGTTCTGCGACTCGTCGGCCCGGCAGGCGTAGACCAGCGCCATCTCCCCCTTGGTGACCTCGGCGCCAAACCACAACGTCGTCGCCGGCGCCGGGGAAAAGTCGCGCAGCGAGACCTGCAGTCGGCCCGGACCGAGACCAAACCGAGGATCTGCGGCACTGGCAGGCTTGCCGTCGATGGTATCGACGAACTCCACCGCGTGTAGGTTGTTGATGGCTTGCACGACGATGTTGCAGGCCGACGGGTGACCGGCAAACTGCACGGGCTCTTCGATGCGCCACTCGTCGACCGTCGAGCTGCGCACGAGACGCACTCGGTCGCCGCGGCCCTGCCCCGGATCCACTGCGACATCGGCCAGGTTCTCGTAGACGCTCGCGAAGGGCACCAACATGGTCGCCCGCAGCTGCACCGCCGCGTTTTCGAAGATCTGACAGTACTGCTGGTTGTTGCTGGCGAACGTCATGTTACGGCCCGGCAACGCACCGAAGACCTGCCCCCCCTCTTGCCACAGACGCAGCGTCTCCTCACCTTGGGTGCCGCGCACGAGGATCGTGATGAGGGGCTCCTCAGTGGGAAACTGCGTCACGCCGTACAAGAAGTCGTCGACGCGCAGGCTCAGCACCGCGGTCAGAAACCGAAACGCCGCCTGCGGGTCGGCGCGGCTCGTCGTGGGCTCGGTCAGGCGCCATTCACCGTTCTCGATCTTGAGGTGCAAGGCTTCGCGCTTGCCGGTTGCCAGCAGCTGCTCGACGCGCAGCTCGCTCGCCTGCGTCGGCTGGGTGCGAAACACGGTGTGCTCGCGCAGGTCGTCGAGGCCGACGCGCAGGCTCTCGATCAGCGCGTCGCCACCTTCGAAGATCTTGCCCTCGCGCCGCACGAAGCGCGTCGCACCGAGCGGGCCTTGCGCGCCGATGTCGACTTCGATGCGCTGGCCGTTCGGGAACTCGGCGCGGAACGTGACCTCGGGCGTCTCGAGCCCAGCTTGCTTCCGACCTTCGGCATCGTCCTTCAGCGGCGTGCTGCGCACGTGCGCCGAATCCCACGCGTCGACGATCTGCTTCATGTAAGCCGCCGACGCCAGGTCGACGACCGGCTCGGCGATCTGGAAGCGACCGTCGGGCGCCCGCGTCACCTCGATCGGCTGCCGCCGGTCGAACTGCCAACGAATCTTGGTGCACTCGAGCAGCGAGCGGCCGTCGAGCACGGCGAGTTCGGCCGAGTCCTTCGTCTTGGGCTTCTCGTCGGTGAACAGCAGTACGGCCACGAGCCCACCCACACAGAGCAGCAGCAAAGCGATCGTTCGCAAGCCCATCAGATTCTCCGCCGCAACAAGAGGACGACGATGCCGAGCACGGCGAACGCGCCGGGCACGCCGTAGACGAGCAGGTTCCACGCGCGTTCGAGCTGTTGTGGCTGCACCTGTAGATGCTGGGCCCGGTAGCTGGCCCCTTGGATGCCGATCAGCACGCGCCGTTCGGCCATCCAGTTGCAGATGTTGTAGGCGAGGTCGCCAAACAACTGCACGCCGCGGTTGTTGCAGAACAGGCCCGAGATGACGACCACCTGACCCGTCTTCGGCGTTCCGCTGGGCGGTGCCCCCAAAGCGTCGCCGGCAGCAGCCGTGGCTTCGACCTCGAACGCCATGCCGACGAGGAACGAGCGCAGTGCGATGCGCGGAGCCCGGTTGTCGGGGTAGCCGTCGGCCCCGGTCACGGCGAGCCAGCCCTGGTTGCCGCTCTGCAACAGCGGCTCGCGCCGGATGCCACTGGGCGCGCCGGCTCGTTCGTGCAGTTCGCGCGCCGCGGCGACCTCGAGCGGCCGCCCAGCTTGCGCGAGTTTGCGCGTCGCCGGATGCACGCTGTTGACCTGTAGCTGCAGCTTGGCGACGCCATCGTTGCCGTCGAGCCCCCGCCCACCGCCGCGGACCGAAACGTCGGGGATCAGGTGGAAGACCGGCTTTGCGCCGACCTCGTAGCCGAGCAGTTCGCCGAAGCGACCGCCGTCGGGATTGCCGTCGGGCACGGCCGACCAAGAATAGTCGACGAACACGCGGCCGCCGCGTTTGACGTAGGCAAACAGCGCCTCGGCATCATTGGTCGTGAAGTCGCGGCGCGGCTCGAGCACGATCACGACCGTGGCATCGGTTGGCACCGCGGGCTGGCTGCGGAAGTCGAAGTCGCGCACCTCGAAGCCAAACCGAGACAGCCCCGCGCGCAGGCCGCCATAGCCAAACGCCGTTGCGGTGCCGTCCTCGCGATCGATGTCGGGCGAGTAACCCTTCAGGAAGTACGCGATCGGCGTGCCCTGCACGAGCAGCGACTTGATCGCCGACGAGATCGCTTCTTCGCCCTTGAAGTCCTTGAGCACGGGCACCGGCGTGCGTCCCCCTGGCCCGCCCGGGCCCTGCGTCGCCGGCAGATCGATGACGCCGAGGTCGCTGACGAGCGAGAGCTTGACGAACCGCCGCTCTCGTCCGGGCTGGCGCACAGCTACGACCACGACCTCGCCCTCGGCCGCCTTGTAGTCGAAGGCCTGCACGGCTTCGCGCGTGCTCGCGGCGTCGCCGTAGAAGTCGTACTCCTTGATCTTCACGTTCTCGCCACCGAGCCAGCGGTAGCGCACGAGCAGGATTTTGGTCAGGTCACGCAGGCGGCTGCGAATCGCCAGCGATTGGCGCGTCGCATCGTCCTGGGCCTGGCCGTCCATCGGCGGGAAGAACAGGTGGAACTCGACCTCGACCTTCTGCGCCCGCAGTTCGGCGAGCAGTTCTTCGGTCAGCGGATCGACCGAATTGATGTGCTGCGGCGTCATGTCGATGAGCGTCTTGAGGGCCGGGCGCGAAGCGACCCAGACGACGAGCACCCAGACGACGAGCATCAGCAGAGCTGCCAACAGCAGGTTGAAGAACGCGGCAAAGCGGCGCAACCTCATGCGATCCTCCGCGACGACAGGCTGACGGTCGTCAAGAACAGGAAGAACAGCACGCCGCCGATGTAGAACGCGACCTGGCTCGTGTCGATGAGCCCGCGCGAGAACCACTCGCTGAAGTTGCGCATGACGTCGAGCTTGTCGAGCAGTTCGCGCACGTAGTAGTTCTGCGCCAGTTCACCGAGGCTGCCGGCGATCTGCTGCGGCAGCCGCATGAGGGCGAAGTTGAAGCCCATCGTCAGCACGGCCGCGAGCAGCACGTTGTCGGTCAGGCTGCTGGCGAAGCAACCGAACGCGAGCAGCATGCTGCTGAGCAAGAACATGCCGAGATAGGCCGCGAACACGGGGCCGAACGAGAGGTCGGCCGACAGGAACGGTTCGTACTCAAGCACGTGCAGCAACACCACGCTCGGTAGCCACAGCAGCGCGAAGAACGCCGTCGCCGCCGCCCACTTGCCGATGACGATCGCGCTGTCGCGCACGGGTGCCGTCATCAGCGTCTCGATCGAGCCGCTGCGCCGTTCTTCGGCGAAGCAGCGCATCGTCAAGATGCCGGGCACGATCATC
>JBDSBS010000317.1:0-6477 GCA_039921435.1 Planctomycetota bacterium
GTCCCGCGTGCCCCTTGAAGATGACACGGAGGGGGACACGCGGAACATGCAGCAGCCCGGACCACCCGGAACCCAACTCCGCACCATCGCCGCGCCCGAGTGCGGCGTCAATCACCCTTCGAGTGGCGCGGTGGCGCGCCGTCGCTGCGCACGGGGGGCTGGGCGCCGCTGCCCGTGGGCCGTGTTCTTGCGGCGGCGAACACGGCGCCCGAGTCGATCTCACTGACCGAAAGCGTCGGCCCCCGGCCGCTCAGGGCGAGTTGCGAGAGCAAGCGGGCCTACCAGATCCGAGCGTTTCCGCATCACACCGGCACCCACATGTCGTTTCCGGTGGTCGACGCGTGGCCCGTGCGAGGCTGTTTCGCCCGCAGGTCCGCGGTCGGCACCCGTCCCCTTCCGGAGCAGAATCCATGACCCTCACCCGCAATCTCCTCGAATGCGTCGAAGCCGCGACGGCGCCCCCCGGTCCTCCTCCCCAGCAGGAGGAACAGTTCGTGATGGGCCTGGTTGCAGATCCCACCGCACCCGGACCCGCGGGGGAATTGGCCTTCAACGTCTATGCTTCGATCTCTGACGATGGCACCGGCTACGGGACGCTCATCGATCCCGTGCATCCGTCGTACAGCAGCGACCTGCGATTCGTCTCGCGGCAACGCCAGGGCCACCACTACCGGTGGGATGGCGTGGTCACGCGGTCGAACGACCCGAGTCTGGTTGGCCAGCCAATCGTGTTGTTGGCCACGGTGCAGGGCGATTCCGCCGCCCCGTTGGAACTCGAGTTCCTGGGCCACACGTTCCGCGGCCGCGGCCTCGTCGTCATCGCAATCATCGCCATCCTCATCGCGATGCTGGTTCCGGCCATACAGAAGTAGCTGGCGCGACATCGACCTACCTGACAGACCTCGATCCCAAGGAGAACACATGACCTCGAGAAGGACCTTTCTTGCTGGGCTCGGCGCCGCGGCGCTCGCGCCGCACGCTCTGCCCGCTGTTCCGCCCGCCAACAGCCCGTACGTCCCGCCTGGCAACGGCGAGTACGTCGTGGGCGTGACGAGCAACCCGCAACTGCCCGGTTCCGCGGGCAACCTCGTTCTGAGGACGTGGTTGTCGGTCGCCGCCGACGGCACCGGCTTCGGCATCCTCACCGACCGCTACGGCCCGACCTCCAGCAGCCACCTCGCGGTGCAGTCCGCGGTGCGCAATGGCAACAACTACACGTGGCAGGGCGTCGTCACGCGGTCGAACGAACCGCAGCTCATCGGGCAGCAGTTCGTGTTGTCGGCGCTCGTGCACGGCGGGGTCGCATCGCTCGCACTCGTGCTGATGGGCCAGACCTTCAACGGGCAGGGACGCATCACGGTTTGAGGACCCTGTGCAACCGCCGCGCACTGCCAACTCCGTCTTGACCACCACTGCCGCGGCGGGCGCACTGCCTGCTGGCCCGGACGTGCTCGAGCTGTACCGCTGGGCAGTGCAGGACCCGATCACGCAGGCGCGCGTGCTGCAACTCGTCTACGCCCGGACCCACCCCGGCCACGTCCCCACGTTGTTGCGCGAGGACTTCGCCGGCACGGCGATGGACTCGGTCGCGTGGGTGGCCATGTGCGAGGGGCGGCAGGCGCTGGCGGTCGAGTTGCACGGGCCGACCCTCGAGTGGGCACGCGCGCGGGCGCAAGCTTTGCTCGGTGCGCGCGCGGATCGGCTCACCTTCGTGCACAGCGACGTGCGGCAGGTCGGTCCGCCCGACGTGCCGGCCGCGCACGTCGTCGCGGCGCTGAACTTCAGCATCTTCGCGTTCCTCGAGCGCCAGGTCCTGCGGGCGTACTTCGAGCAGGCGCGGCGGGCGTTGAGCGAGCACGGCGTGTTCGTGGCCAACGCGTTCGGCGGCCCGGAGCGCATGCGCGCGCATGTGCGAACGGCGATCGTGGCCGACCGCGCCGGACTGCCCGGCGAGACGCCACCAGCTCCGTTCGAGTACCAGTGGGAGCAGCATCCGTACGATGCAGTGACCGCGCAGGTCGACTGCCGCATCCACTTCGCCCGCGCCGGCGAGCCGGGCGTTGCTGTCCGCGACGCCTTCCGCTACCGGTATCGCCTCTGGACGCTGCCGGAGCTGGTCGAGATTGCGCGGGAGGCGGGGTTCCGCGAGGTGCAGGTGTGGCAACACACCTATGAACCCGGCGCGGGCGTCTTCCTCGGACCGGTGGAGCGCATCGAAGGCGCGGATCGCTGGACGGCGTATCTGGTCGCAGTGCGGTGATCGGCAATTCGGGCGTCGCGGTTGCTCGAGCCGCGGCGCTCACTTGGACGGCACCTGCAGGTCGAACGTGTACGTCTTGCCCGCTTCGACGTCGAACGGCTCAACGGCGCGGTTGGTCGGGTGCTCTTCGTCGACGAGCAACTGCAGCCATGCCCCGCCCGCGGCCACGCCGGCAAAGCGATACCTGCCCTGCCGGTCCGTGATGACCTCGAGGACGCCGCCGCTCTTCTGCGAACCCTTGGTGAAGTCCCAGTCGCGCAACCAGACCCGGATTCCTGGTGCCGGTTGTTGTTGTGCGTCGAGCACGACCCCTTCGATGGTGGCGGGCGGTGCCAGCTTCACCTCGCCAATGTCGACACTGCTGCCAGGCTTCGACAGGTCGAACGGTTCTCCCTCGCAGGCGCCGAGCGAGCCTCCCACCTCGATGCGCACCTGGTTCTCATCGGGGTGCAAGCGAGTCAGCCGGAAGTTGCCGTCGCGGTCGGTGGTCGCGCGGGCGAACGTCATCCACCGCGGCGTGCGGTTGGGGTTCTGTTCTTCGATTTCGACGCTGGTGAACGCGGCGGCGCGGCCATCCGGGCGCAGCACGCGGCCTTGCACCGTGCAGGCGGGGATCGCACGCAGCGCGAGCGTTGCGGTCGGGTCCACCTCGCATTCGTGCTCCGAGAGGAAGCGCTTGTCCCACATGCCGTACATGCCTTCTTGTTTGGTCTGATCGAGCACCCAGCGGTCATCAGTGGAGTAGATGATCACCTTCGTGCCTGCGGCCAGCGGACTCGCAAACGTCAGCGTGCCGTCGTCGGCGCTCGACGCCTCGGCCCTGGGCCCACCGTTGGAAGCGCGCAGGACGAGGGCCACACCAGTGATCGGTTGGCCGTCTTTGTCGCGCAAGACGGCTGGGCACTGCAGCGAAGTCGTGCCCAGCGCAGTAGCGGTGAACGAGAGAACGTGCGAACTCGTCGCTGCCGCGGTCCGAGCCTCGCGCGGTGCGAACGCGAAGCCGTCCGCGTGTGGCGCGACTACGTACTCGAAGTCGGGCACGAGGTTCCACTCGCAGCGACCCTCGGCGTCGAACTTGGCCTTGTCGAACGGTGGCGGCAGGCGGGTCATGTGGCCGTTAGCGTACGGATACACCGTTGCCGAGAGTCCCGCCATGCCCGCCTTCGGCATGCCATCGACGACGATGCGCAGAGTCGTCGTCGGTGCGTTGTCGGGAGCGAGCGCGAGGTCGGTCTCGGCGGCGACGCGCAACTGTGCGCTTGCGATCCCTTCGCCGGCCACCGCTGCTGCAAAGCGCACTGGGCCCAGCGGCACGTCCCGCAATACGAAGTGTCCCGCATCGTCGGTCACCGCGTCACTGCGCGTGCTGAACAGGACGCGCGCGCTGAGTTCGGCCCGCACGATCGCGCCGGCGACCGGCTCGCCGGCCCGGTTCTTCAGCGTGCCGCGCACGGTCGTGGCGTCGTGCAGCGTGAGGGTCACGGGCCCGCGCGGCATGTAGCTCTGTGCGCGGCAGCGCGATTCGGCGGAGGCGAAGGCGACGAGATCGGTGCGTCGAGGCACTTTGCCGATGCGGAAGTAGCCCTCGCCGTCGCAGACGCTGCGAGCCAAGTCCTTGTCCGGATCCTGCCACGTCGCGACCCAGACCTTCGCGAGCGGCACGCCTTCGCCGCGCAGGTCGACGACACGGCCTTCGAGCACGTAGGTCGATTCTGCGGCTGGTGTCGTGGACTCGGGAGCCTGCGACGACAACGCCGTGGACAGAAGCAGCAGGGCACCGAAAGCGCGTTGAAGCATGAGGTCTCCTCGAGTGGTTCACGGTAGCGTGCAGTCGTGGATACGCACAGTCTCGCCAGCCAGGGGTTCGCGATCGTCGCCAACGTGATCGACGCATCATTCTGCGCGCGGTTGGGCGGGGTGGTCGCGGGCACCGTGGGAGACGGTGCGGGCTGCCGCACCGGGTTGGTTCACGCGGCCGTGCCCGAGCTGGCGACGTCGCCGGCAGTGCGCGCCCTGGTCGAACCGGTGCTCGGTAGCGCCTTCAGCAAGACTCAGTAACCAAGCTCTACCAATGCGCCTGCCTGTCTGCCATGCGGTGTTCGTCGCCTGCCTGCTCTCCCTGTCGCCCAAACCGGCCGCGCAGGAAGACGTCAAGACCGTGCGCGTGTTCGTGTTTGCGGGGCAGTCCAACATGGTCGGCTCGGACTCCAAGGCCGCCGATGTCGACTCGTTCCCGCCGTTCGTGCACGCCGCCGAAGCGCAGCCGCAGGTGCGCTTCTGGTACGTGATCGGCCGCGAGGACAAGCTTCGATCGGATGGTTGGGTCGCGTTGCAACCAGTGGACGGCATCGTCGGTCCAGAGCTGACGTTCGCGCGCGAGGTCGCGGCCCACACCAAGGCGCCGCTGGCGATCGTCAAGGTCGCTGCCGGCGGCACCACACTCGGGCGCGACTGGAACCCGGACCAGCCCGGCGGCTTCGAGCTGTATCCGCAAGCGCTCGCGACGGTGCGCGCAGCCGTCGCCGACCTCGATCGCCGGCACGTGAAATGGCGGCTCGAGGGCTTCGTCTGGCATCAGGGCGAGAACGACATGTTCGATGAGGGCTTCCGCAAGAGCTACGCGGCGAACCTCACGCGCTTCTTCGCCTGTTGGCGCCGCGACCTCGACGCGCCGCGGCTGCACTTCTACGTCGGCGAACTGTGCACGAAGACGGTCTGGGGCATGGACAACCGCGCGCCGATGTATGCGATCGCCGAGGCGCAACATCAGGTTGCCGACCAGGATGCTCTAGTCGACTACGTGCCGACGTCGCAGGTCGCGGTGAAGATCGGCGGCGACGGCGGATTGCACTACCACTACGGCACGCTCGGCCAGCTCGAACACGGCGTCGAGCACGCGCGCGCCTATCTCCGCAGTTGCGGCATCGACACGCACGTCGCGCGGCCGCTGGCGAGATGGCCGTATCCCGAAGGGGCGACGGTCGACCTCTACGTGCTCGCGGGCCATCGCAACATGGAAGGCGAACGCGCCTTCGTGCAGCAGCTCGCGGCGGTGAAAGGCGGCAAGGTGCTGCGCGCGGATCGCAGCGACGTGGCGTTCCGCTACTCGGTTGGCGGCGGCGTGCAGGCGAGTGATGGCTGGGAGCCGCTCGGGCCCGCCGGGCTGTACGACACCTTCGGCCCGGAGCTGAGCTTCGGCCGCAGACTCGCGGCGCAGCCCAGCACCCATGTCGCGATCGCGAAGTTCACGCACAGCGGTTCGCAGATCGTCGACTGGACGCCCAAGGGAAGTGTTGCCAGCGGCCGCAACCTGTATCCCGCGTTCCTGGCCTTCGTTCGCGAGTCGATCGCCGATCTCGAGCGGCGTGGCCACCACGTTCGACTCGCCGGCATCGTCTACCACCTCGGCGAGAACGACATGGCGTGGGCGCCGCATCGCCGGCAGGCCGCGAAGTGGTTCGGCGAGTTGATCGCCGCCACGCGGACCGACCTCGCGCTGCCCGATCTGCGCTGGTTCGTCAGCCAGCAGCGCCCGACCGCGCAGAAGGACCTCGATGCGATCGACGTCGTCGCCGGCGTGCGCGCGTTGGCAGCAGGGGCCAAGAACGTGGTCCACGTCGAGGTGTTCGACCCGCCGCCGCAGCCGGAGCAACTCGTCTTCGACACTGCCGGCGTGGTCTGGCTCGGGCAGCGTCTCGCCGAGGCGGTGCTTCGCGCGGAGCGGTAGGCGATGGTTGGTGCCGAGGACGATGCCGTTCTCGGCGGGCCGATCTGGGTCGACGTAGGTTTCGGATGGCCCGCGACGCGTTGAATTCGCGAATCGTGGCCCCAGCGCACCCTCCTCCGCGACGCTCTCTCAGCACGGCGGCGGCCGCAACCAAGGGTTGAGTGGGCGCAACGCCGACCAGAAGAGGCCGCCGGCGCCGACATTGTTTGGATCTACGACTCCCGCTCGCCAACCACAAAATCTGCGCGCCACGCGAGGAGACGCGGGAGTAGTAGATCAGCTCGCGCAGCTGCCGCAACCACCGGAGTTGCACAACCGCGCCTCGATCGCCTTCGACGTCGGCGTGATCGACAGACCGCCGAGCGCCGTGCAGCGCAGCTCGCGTGCCATGTTCTCGCTGATCTGACGGTGTGCATCGAGCACTTCGTCGAGCGGGATCAGGTGGTCGTAGCCGGCCAGCGCCATGTTGGCGCAAGCCAGCGCGTTGGCC
>JBDSBS010000318.1:0-3483 GCA_039921435.1 Planctomycetota bacterium
GCTCGAGCGATGCCGAAGCGGCTGCACGTTCGCTCGCGGCCCTGGCGACGCCGGCGGAGCGGTCGCGTGGCGAGTTCTTGCTCGGCAGTGCCGCCTACCAGAGAGGGCAGCGCGCGGCGGTGGCGGCGCAACTGCCGGACGCCGAGCCGTTCGCGTGGGAGTCGGCAAGGCGCGGCGTGCAAGCTGCGATTCTGAGCTGGTGTCGCGCGGCCGAGTTGCGGCCAGGCTGGCCGGAAGCGCTGCGCAACGCCGAACGCGCGCAGCGGCGACTTTCCGAACTCGACAAGCTGCGCGAGGACGCGGCCAAGAAGCAGCAGACCAAGAAGGAACCGGAGCCACCGCCGCCGAAGCCGCCGAAGCCGCCGACGCCGAGTGCAGAACCGCCCGAGGAACAGGTGCCCGAACTCACCACCGCCGCGTTGGCGCCGGGCGAACTGGCAAGCCTGCTGCAGCGATTGCAGGAGAAGGAACGCGAGAAGCGGCAGGCGCGCCAGGCGGCGCAGCGGGCGAGTGCGACGGCTGGGGAGCGGGACTGGTGATGCTGCGGCAGGTGCGGTCCGTGGTCGTGTGTTCCATGTTCAGAGCATGGCTCGCCGCCGTGTCGACGGCCACGCTCGCGGCGCAAGAGCCCGCTTCGCCGCCGGTCTTCGTCGAAGTTGCACCGTCGGCGACGACGGTTTGGCTGCACGAATCCGTCGAGTTGGTCGTGCGCGTCGGCTACGACGCGGCGTTCTTCGCGACCTCTGCGCTGCCGCTGTTCCAGCAGCGGCTCGACCAGCCGTTCCAGGTTCTCGTGCCGTGGTTGTTCGGCGCCGAGGACCGCGCCGTCGATATCGTGACGCCGGCCGACGGCGCACCAGGCCAGCGCGTCGCGACGGGCGACCGCAGTGCGCTCTGGCAACCGGCGGGCAAGCGGCAGGTCTCTGGCCGCACGTTCGAACTGCTCGAGCTGCGCTGCCGCTGGGTACCGTTGGCTGCCGGTACGTCACCGATCGCCCCGGTCGAGCTGCGCTACGCGTTTGCCACGCGGTTCGAAGAGGACTTCCTGCGCGGACGGCAGCCGCTCGATCGCCAGGAGGCAAGCGTGGTGTCGGCGCCGATGGAACTGACGGTGAAGCGGCTGCCGGTCACCGAACGGCCGACGGCGTTCAAGGGCGCGGTCGGCGAGTTCACCGTGCGGGCCTCGGCGAATGCGTCGTCGGTCGCCGTCGGAGCGACGTTCTCGCTCGAGGTCGCGGTCGAAGGCATCGGTAACTTCGGTCGCTTCGCGCCGATGGTCTTGCCACCGTTGCCGGGCTTCCACGTGCAAGGTGTCGTCGAACAGCGCGGCGCTTCGTCGCGCACGTACGTGTTCGACGTGTTGGCTCTGCGCGCGGGGCTCGCCGAAGTACCGGCGGTGCCGTTCGTGAGCTTCTCGCCGCGGCCTGGCAACTACGTGACGAGTCTCGTCGGGCCTGTGCCCATGCACGTCCTGCCGAAGCCGGCGGGGACCGTGTTGCCCGAACGCGTGCAGGCTCTCGTCGATGCCGATGCGCTCCGCGTGCGCGAAGCGAACGCGCTGTCGTGGTGGTGGTACGTGCTGCTGGGCCTTGCGATCGTCGCGGCCGTGGTGTCGTGGCGGCGGCGCCAGAGGCACGCCGCGCGACGCGTCGAATTGCAGGGCGCCCTGGCTCGCCTCGACGTGGCGCTTGCGTGTGGTCCAGCCGACGCGCTTGTGGCGTTGGAAGTGTTGTGTGCGTTGTGTGCCGGCACGCCGATTCTCGGCCCCGATGCGCTGCTGGAGGCGCTGCTCGCGCGCGGCGTGCCCGCTGCACTCGTGGCGCGCGTTCGCGACATGCACGCGGAACTCGATGCGGCCCGCTACGGCGGCAGGATGCCTACCGCCGAAGCCGTTCTTGGGCCGGCGCGCGAGCTAGCGCAGCAGTGACGCTCCCGTCGTTGACCCGGACTCGCCGTGCGTGTATGCCCTCGGCAGCGAACCAGCGCCGTGCGAACGTCGCAGACCCGACCAACCGTTCCTTGTCGGGCTTCGTCATCTGCTTGATGCGCGCCTCGGCACTTTGGGCCGTCGAGCGGTTGCCGACGCTGGCCGTGAGCTCGAGCTGCAGCGGGCCGCGTCCACGCAGCGCTTTGGCGCCATTACCCGTCGCGTGGGCCTGCAGGCGCTCGGCGACATCGAGCGCGATGCCCGTGTAGAGCGCGCCGTCGATGCGGCGCACGACGTACAGCGACCAGACCGGCTGCTTACCATCGCGCCAGCGCTGCTTCTCGAGGCGCGGGAGCTGCACCGGGCGAGCAGGCATCAAGTCAGTTGGCGTTGGCCAGTTGGGGTTGCGCAGTTCGCGTTGGCCAATTGGGGTTGAGCAGCGCAGCACAACTTGCGCACGTAGCTCGCTCGGTTACTCGACTTCGGTGCGGCGGCTCTTGGCGAGCTTCAACAGCTTGAAGTTCGGGCGGCAGACCCACACCTCGTCGCGTTCGGCCTCCGGTACGCCTTGACCTTCGGTGGCCACCTTGACGCGCAGGGTCTTGGCCGCCTTCAGGCACGAGACGCGGTCGGGGTGCTCGCTGTGGATCATGCGCGAGTAGGGCCGCCTCTTCTTCAGGTCCACCAACCGCGAATGCACGACGTACCACTGGTCGGACGTGATTGCGGGTACGCCCTTGCTCGTGACGACTTCTTTGATCATGACTGTTCCTGCGCAGTTGCTCTCGACGAGCACCTGCAAACGAATCGGCGTTGTTCGCCGATTCACATAGCGCGGGCATTGCTGACGCAACACTCGACCGTTTAGCTCACAGCCAGCTCGGCGAACGCTCGAATGGAGAGCGGGCCAGCACACGGGCGTCAGCACCATGCCGCGCATAGCGCGGGTCGAACCAGTCCAGCCATGGAGTCCGGAGGGGGGCGACTGGGATTCCGGACGCCGGACCCACGCATCATATCTGTTTGCCGTCGTTTCTGCTAGCCATGCTCGTGGAACGTCGCGACCGCCGTTGCGACGGCGCGTCAGGCGCGCGCGCCGACCCAGATCGTGCGCCGCGGCCCCTTGTCGCGCCGAGCTCGCACGCGGTGCTCGACGACGTCGAAGCCGATGTGCCGCATGCGTGCTGCGAACGAGCGATCTTCGGCTGCCGACCAGATGCCGAGCACGCCGCCTGGAGCCAGCGCGTCGCGCGCCTTGGCCAGGCCAGGGTCGCTGTAGAGCCGCTCGTTGCTGGGGCGCGACAAGCCCGCGGGTCCGTTGTCGACATCGAGCAGCATCGCGTCGTAGTGACCCTTCACGGCCAGGATCGCTTCGCGCACATCGCCGAGCACCACGCGCGCGCGCGGGTCGCGCAGCGGGTGGCGCGCACAATGACCGAGCAGGTCGCGGTTCCAGTCGATGACTTCGGGCACGAGTTCGACGACCTCCACGGTTGCGTCGTGGTCGACGAGGGCGAGCGTGCGCGCCAGCGTGAAGCCCATGCCGAGGCCACCGA
>JBDSBS010000319.1:0-3919 GCA_039921435.1 Planctomycetota bacterium
CCTCGTCGACATAGGTTCCGGCGTACGCCGACAGCGGCAGGCTGGGCGCGGTGTCCGGGTGCCGAGCCGCGGCGCGGCGTTCGACCGCCGACTTATCGCGCGAATGCAGCCGCACACCGATCTCCGCGAGGCGCTCCACCTCGGCCAGACCATCGCCGCCGGCGCGCGCGAGTAGCAGGCCGCGTTTGATCGCTTCGTTGAGCACGCCGTCGTTGGCGTTGTTGAGCACGACGAAGCCGAAGCGCTCGGCGGGCATCAGCGAGACCTTGCTCAAGAACCCCGGCATGCCGCCGTCGTGTTCGACGAGCTTCTTGCCGCGTTCGAGCGAGAGAAACCAGCCGAGCCCGTAGCTGCGGAAGTCCCCGGTGCCAGCACCTGTGCCACCTCCGATCGTCACGTGCGGCCGCCACATCTCGCGCAGCGATGCGTCCCCGATCAGCGTCTCACCGTTCCACTTGCCGCCAGCAAGCAGCATGCGCATCCACGCCGTCAGTTCGTGCACCGAGGCGTAGATCGCAGCCGCCGGCTTGCACGCGACGAACTCGTGATCGGGGATCACCTTGCCGTCGATGTGGGGCAGCGCTTTCTCGGCCGAGGCATCCAGCCGCTGCGCCGAGGCCCGACTGTTCACCATGCCGAGCGGAGCGAAGAAGCGCTGCTCCACAACTTGCTCCCACGGCATGCCGCTCGTGCGCTGCACGACGATGCCGGCGACCATGTACATCAGGTTCTGGTAACCGAACTGTTCGCGGAAGCGCTGCTGGATCGGCAGCCTCTCGATGCGTCGCAGTACCTCTTCGGTGTCGTAGTCGCTGTCGTACCACAGCAAGTCACCCGCGAACGTGACGAGTCCGCAGCGGTGGCTCAACAGATCGCGCACCGTCATGTGCGCGGTGATCCACGCATCGGCCATGCGAAACTCGGGCACGTGCTCGACGACTCGATCGTCCCAACCGAGCTTGCCCTCTTCGACCAGCAGCGCCACTGCTGCGGCCGTGAATGCCTTGCTGCACGAAGCGATGTTGAAGAGCGTCCCGGGTGTCACGGGCGCGCCTGTGGCGCGATCGCCAAACGCCACTTCGGCGAGCACCTCGCCGTCCTGCACGACGGCGACTGCGACCCCGGCGGCGGCGAAGCGTTCGTGAGCGCGTCGCACGAGTGCTTCGACGCCGGGCGCCGTCAGCGGTGTTTGGCCCGATGCGAGGGCTAGGACGAAGGCCAACGAAGTGGCCGACGAGAGGAAACTGCGGAGGTTGAGCATGGTGGTCCAGGTGGTCGGTGTAGCTCCCGAACCAAGGGAGGTTCGTGACCCTCAGGAGTTGGCTTACTGCATGTCTGGCAGGCATTGCCACAGGTCCGGCGAAAGGCCGACAGGGTGTCGATGCGGAGCCTCCTTGGTATGCTCGCCGACCTCGCATGCACCTCGCTCGCCTCGTCTTGGCCGGTTTCCTGGCGGGGACCGTTGTGGCCCAAACCTGTGTTCGGCCCCAGCCGCCGCTCGGCGGTTTCGGCGTGCAGTTCGACTTGCTGGAGCCCGTCGTTTACACGGATGCTTACCAGACGTTCGGGTCGATGCTCCTACCCAACGCGACCCCGCCCGTGTGCGGGTGGCCCTTGGTCATCTTCGTGCATCCGCTGGGCCAATCGCGCGGCTTCGATCTCGGTTTCCAAACCCTGATCGTCAGTCAGGGTTACGCGGTCTGGAGCTACGACGTGCGCAGCCACGGGCAGGCCATCGCGGCGAACCCGAGCCACCCGAACGCCGGAACGACTCTCTGGGGGCCGATCGAACACCTCGACCTCGCCGAGCAGATCCAGTTCGTTGCCAACAACCCGACGTGGGCGGGCATCGTCGATGCATCGCGCACCGCAGTCGCGGGCAGCAGTCAGGGTGGTGCGCACGCATGGGCCGCCGCCGCGCTGTCGGGGCACACAGTGCAGGTGCCAGGTCGACCGAGCCTCGTCTTTCCGACTGTGGCGTGCGCGTTCGGCAGCGAATTCGTCGGCAACACGGTCGACGACTGGCTGCGCGGCGGGCTTCTGTTCAGCTCTTGGTTGGTGGGCGCGGTATCGGGCAGCTACCCGACGTTGACGATCGATGCGGCTCTTGTGCAGAGGGTTCGCGCGGCATTCATCGCTCAGGATCCCGTTGGGCTACGCGCTACGTTGACTGCCGAAGGGCGCGACATCGGACCCATGTTGGCGACGAGCACGGTGCCGTTCATGTACGCACACGCCTACCACGACGCCGTCGACAACCCGCTGCTCGGCATGCTGCGGCTGCGCACGCTGGCCGGGCCGCATCGCGCGCTGCTGGGCACCGTCGGTCACGGTTCGCCCGACAACCGCGCCGAGCGCGCGTTCCGCGAGAGTTTGGCTCTGCGGTGGTTCGATCGCTTTCTGTGGGGCAGGCCCAACGAGGTCGAAGACGAACAGCCGATCGTGCTCGCCGAATTGCCGCTGGATCAGCTCGTGCGCGACGACCAGCTGAGCCTCTGGAGTCATGCGCACACGATCGATCCGCTGCAGACGCAGGGATCGCCGCGCTGGTACCTGCACGACGACTTCGGGCTGCGTGAGACCGAGCCGATCGCACCGCAGGCCGCGGCGTCGATCCATCAGGTGATCGATCCGTTGGCCACGAACTTCACGCCGCTCGACTACCTCGACCAACCCGTCGTGCGCGACCTGACGAACGTGCTCGCGGTTTGCCCGCTGCAGGAGCGCGTGTACTCCTTCACGACCGTGCAGGAAGGTCAGCTGCGAGCGAGCGCAAAGCTGCACTTGCGCGTCGTTCCCTACCAGCCGCAGTGGATGCTCGCGGCACTGCTGACCGTGCAGCCGCCGGGGCCTGGCACAGCCGAGGTCATGCTCGGGAGCAATGCGGTTGCCTCCCTGACCAGCACGCAAGGCGCAGCCGAGGCTCGCGACATCCTGCTGCCGCCCGTCGCGGTGCGCATTCCCCAGGGATCGATCGTGCGCCTGCGCTTGCGCAACCTGTGGCTGCGAGAGTCACCGATGCAGCGCGTTCTCGAAGTGGCGCCGCGGTTCCACGACTTCCAGGTCGACATCGTGCACGGCGGTGCCGTCGGTGGCTCGTGGCTCGAGTTGCCGCTGCAGCCCGTGCAGCCGCGGCTCGTGGTCTCCGGGCCGTACCTGCCCTTGATCCAAGCGCCGCCGATCTCGGTGATCTTGAACGGCGGCCAGACGCGCGCCGGCTACCCGTACTTCCTGGCCGTTGGGCTCAGCGGCCACGAGCCCAGTGTCACCTACCTCAACGACATCGTTCCGGTCGAAGGCGATTGGCTCGTGATCACCTCGATCGGCTCGAGCGAGGCGCCGATCTTCCAGAGCTTCCTGGGCTTCCTCGATGCCACGGGAAGGGCGACCGGCGCGTTCGATCTCAGCGGCATAGCGCCGCTGCCCGGTGTGCTCAACGGCCTGCAGCTGACGTTCGTCGGCTTCGTCTGGGACGGGGCCTGGGCTGCAACTGGCCGCGCCGCCAACCCGTGCGACGTCGTATTTCGCTGAGTTGCGGAACTGAATCGCTGAGCTGAGTCGCGCTGCTGCGTCGCGCCGCGCCAACTCACGCATCGCCGGCTGCGCGCATGCGGCGCTCGCGGCGATCCTCCGCCGTCACCTCGCTATCGAGGCGGCCGAGGAACGCGCTGCCCTCCTTGGCGCGCACGAACCGAGCGAACAGCGGCGTCACGTGGCGCACGTGCGCGAGCATGTCGAGTGCCACCTGCCGGTACGAGAAGTGGCCCTCGGGTCCGCTGCGCAGCTCGATGAAATAGGCGACCTGGCGCGGGTCGAAGACCAGGCGCACGCGCTGCAGGAAGGCGAACGGCGTCACGTAGCCCGCTGCCAGTGGAAACTGGTTGGCGATGCGTTGCTGCCGCTCGGCGGTGGCTTCGAG
>JBDSBS010000320.1:0-7394 GCA_039921435.1 Planctomycetota bacterium
GGTCACGGGCCCCATGGCGAGGAATCGCCCCGTGTCGCCGGGAAACAGCGCGCGGGCGAAGCGGCTGGCGTTGCTCCAGACGGAGGCAACCTGCGTCCCGGCGACGAAGCCAAGCGTGGCGCCCGCGGCTGCACCAATCGCGGTGCCGGCTAGGAAGCTCAGCCCGCCGACCGCCAAGTCGATGACCGCGCCGCTGGCCGCACCCCATAGCGCGCCCTGTCGCACGAGCTGGGCTCGCCGCAGGCCGAACAGCCGCCACGTCGTCTCGCTGAAGAGGTCTGTGGCCAGCAGGTCCAGCTCGGGGTCGTCGCGGCCGAGCCCCGGGTGACGGTAGATCGCCTCGATGCGGCTGCGCGCGGCGGCTTCGTGCTGCCGCTGCGCATTGCGGTAGGTTTGGTCGAGCGCGCGCTGCACCTTCGCTGCCTCGGCGCCCTCGGGCAACGGCGCACGTTCCACATGACCGAGGGCCGCGTGCAGCAAGTCGGCGAGCACACCGACCGAGCGGCGCTTGCGTTCGGTCCATTCCCGTTCCATCGCCGCCACCGCACTGTCGATCGCAGCGCTCCATTCGGGCCGGATCTCGCGGAAGCCGCGCAGCAGCGCGATGCGCTCAGGAAACCGCGCGTGGTGCGCATCGAACTCACGCACGAGGTGGAAGAACTGCGCCAACACGGGCCGCCACTCTTGGCTGTAGTCACGGCCGCGCACTCGGTTCTGCAGCGCCATCGTCGGCTGACCGGTCCAGCGCAGGATCTCCATCTCGGCCTCGTGCGCAGGTTCGATGGGACTAGACGCGTCGACCACGTAGAGGATGCCCGCGCCCTCGAGGATCGGGCGCAGCAGCTCCACTTCGTCGGGAAAGTCGGCGGTGCCGGCGTGTTCGGCCACGAACGCGCGCACCGCTGCCGGCCGTTCCGAGGCGTGCTGCGCGCGCGCCGCGAGCCACGCCAGCGCGTGCCGCGCGCGTTGGAAACCAGGCGTGTCGACGATGCGGAACAGGGCCTGGTCGCCGGCGCGGAACACGTACTCGGCGCAGCGTCGCGTCGTGCCGGGGAAGGTGTCGATCGGCACCGCCTCGTCCTCGATCAGCGCCGCCACCACGGACGACTTGCCCTGGTTGACGTTGCCGACCACGACGAACAGGGGCAGCGTCGTGCTCATCGTGGGCCTTCGAGGGTCTCGAGCCACAGATAGGGATCGCCGAGCGTGCCCAGCGAACGCCGCCAGATCGCGTGTTCCTCGGGCTCGGCGTCGGTGAAGGCACCGTCGGCGGTGGCCTGAGCGAGCAGCACGACGATGGGCCGCCCCACCCCCAGAGCGCCGCGGATGGAACTTGCGAACGCCAAGGTGTCCTGGGTCGGCTGCTGGCCGGCGGCGAACACGACGAGCGTGCGTTGCGGCTTGCGTGCCGCGAGCGCCTGCAGGGCCTGCGCGTCGCCTGCCAGCGAAGTTCCGCCCGCCGACAGCGTCGCGATGACGCGCACGGCGAAGCGCGCGGCCACCGCGGCGCTGACGGCCGTGGCCGTGCGCGCGGCGCTGCCCCAGCACAACACGACGGCGCTGGCGCCGGGTTGCGCTGGCACATGCGTGCTGGCGGGGCTGGGCCCGGTAGCGCGCGGCGGTTCACCGCGCACGCTGTTTGGGTCCGGTCCGGCCCAGCCGATTTCGCTCGGCACCATGCGCTCGAACAGCGCGTGGAAAGCCGCATGGTCGAGGCCCGCGGCACGCAGTGCGCGCCGCCGTAGCCACAGCCCAAGCGAGAGTGCGAGCAGCCGCGGTGCCAGGCCGTAGACGACGAGCCCCGCAGTCAGGAAGCGCCACCATTCGGCGCTGAGCCCCTGGTTCTGCGCGAGCGAACCACCCTGCACGAAAACGCCGGGCATGCGCACCCACTGGCTCTGCTCGACCGCGGCCAGCGACGGCACGCCCGGAGGCCAAAAGCACCAAGGTGCGCTGAGCCACGTCGTGATGCGATGCATGTCGCTGCCGCGCACGCCGAGCGTCGTGGACCAGGAGAACGTCAGGTCCGTGCCCGTCACGAGCGCGAGCGTCGTGAGCAAAGCGGCCAGGTTGAACGCCACGCCGAAGCGCTGCACGAGCGCGAACAGTGTCCATCGCTCAACCGCACCATACAGCGAGTGGCGCGTGCGCAAGGTCCGCAACAGTTCGGCGAGCTCGCGGCCCCGCGCGCCGAGGAAACGATCGACGAGCCAGATCACGAGCCGATGCAAGATCGGCGGGCCATCCGCGGGTAGGGCTCTGCGCGAGCGCAGCAAGAACCACAGCAGCAGCACCAGCAGCACGAGCTGCAGGCCGAAGAACAAGAGTGCATAGTGCCAGACGTTTACCGGCGTCGTGCCGTCGTAGGCCAGCACAGCGCTGGCAGTGGTCACACCGGCGAGCAGCCCCGCCCCGAGCAACAACATGCCGACAAAGGCGACGGCGCTGGCGAGGCGGCGGCCCGGCAGCGGTTCGCTCCGGCGGCGCGCGACCTCGAGCACCGCGAGGCACAACTGTTCGCGCAGCCTGCGGTCGGTGTCGATGCGTGCCCTCATCGAAGCGAGTTCGCCGCCGTGTGCTGTGGCCGCGCGCATCACCGCTGGCCTCGCCGCCAGCAGGATTTCGGCGGGAATGCGTGTGCTGTCGGCAATCAGCCACTCCAGGTCGACGAGGTCCGCGAGCTTCAAGATCGGCGGATGCTAGCGGATCGCCTGCTCGGAGGCAGCAGCGGCGGCTGCTGTCGGTCTACTGTTGGTCTACTGACGTCGCTCACTTTGCTGCGCGTTCCACTTCCGCGAGCAAGTCCGCAAACTCGGTATGCATCTCGATCCGCAGGTCCGCCGCGGCCTCGCCGGCCTGGCATCGTCGACAACCGTCGGACAACCTGGCTGAGCGACTAGGAAATTCCGGTCAACGCCCCCAGCGAGGCTTCGCCGGCCGCGATCAGCGTGCCGTTCGCCGCCACCGTCAACGCCATGACCTGCCCGTCGATGCCGGCGCCCATAGGCGAAGCACGTGGAGTGTGCCGTGCTCGCCGACGCATCGCTGGCTCGCCGCCTGCAGCGCTTTTCGCAATTGACGTCGCTGGTGGTGCACCGCGGGGACGGGGACCCGCTGCCGGCCCCGGAGCTATTGGAGCGGCTGCGCGCATTGCGAAGTCGAACTCGTGACGCCGACGATCACGGATGCCGCGGTGGTCGACCTGGCCGAGTTGCGCGGGGTTGCGACAACTGCGTCTGCAGAACGTCAAGCTGGGCAAGACCGGGCTGGCCGACCTGCGGCGGGCCATGCCCGAGTGTGCCATCGAATGTGTGGTCGGCGCGCGCCTGTTCGATACCGGAAGTTGGTTCGAGCGCTGACGGAGTCGGCGCCGACTTGGG
Source organism: Planctomycetota bacterium (assembly GCA_039921435.1). GTDB lineage: Bacteria > Planctomycetota > UBA1135 > UBA1135 > UBA2386 > DASVAL01. The sequence continues at coordinate 3,381 of JBDSBS010000320.1, forward strand.
TCTCGCCAAACGACCGGGGACCACCGAGGATGTGCTGATGACCGGCATGGACCCGATCGTCGCGGACCGCGAACGCGTGTTGATCCACCAGACGAAGGAGTGGGGCGAGATCCTGCTCGGCTTCGAATCGAAGAACCGCTTCGAGCTGCGCGACGAAGCCGGAGTCCGGCTCGGCTATGCAGCCGAAGAAGCCAAGGGTGTCGGGCAGTGGTTTCTGCGCAACCTGTTCGGCCGCTGTCGCAAGGCGTCGCTCCACGTCTATGACGCGAGCGGCCAGCAACTCGGTCGCGGCGAGAAGCCGTTCCGCTGGTTTTTCCATCGCATGGAGGTCTTCGACGGCGACCAGTCGATCGGCGCTGTGCAACGCAAGTTCTCGTGGCTGCACCGCGTCTTCGCGATCGAGAACGCCGCTGGTCAAGAAGTGATGGAGCTGAAGAGTCCGCTGTTTCGCATCTGGACGTTCACGCTGTGGTTCCAGGGCCAGGAAGTCGGCGTCATCCGCAAGAAGTGGGGCGGCTTGCTGAAGGAGATGTTCACCGACGCCGACGTGTTCGGGCTCGAGGTGAAGAAGCACGTGCCGCTGGAAGTGCGCAAGCTGCTGTTGATCGCGACGTTCCTCGTCGACTTCACCTGCTTCGAGAACAACGCCCGCCGCGGTGGTCTGCTCAACTTCGACTAGTGCTGGCTAGTGCGAGCAGCAGTCGTGGTCGTCGGCGGCCCTGCCCGGTGATGCGCCCGGTGATGCGGCCGGTGACGCGGCCAGCGGCGGGACCACGACGGGTTGGAAGCGCGGGCCGTCGACGGTGGGAGTCGGGCCATGCTGGTGCCCATGCTGATGCCCGTGGTGATCATGGCCGTGTGCGTCGTCTTCGCTGCAGCAGCCCGGCATCTCACCGTGTGCCAGATTTGCCGGTGATTCGAACAGCCGTTCGAGGAACGGTCGCACGCCTTGGCGCAGCAGCGCGAACAGGAACACCACGCCGAGCCCTGCGAGCGCGACCCATGCCCACGACGAATGCACGTGCGCGCCGTCGGCGAGAGCTGGGATCGCCGGCGCTGGCATGAACCAGTTGACGAGGTAGCCGAGGCCGACGGCGCCGACCCACATCGATGCCGCGAAGACCGCCGCCGTGCGTGCGCCGTGCAGCTTGGCCAGCACGCCGAAGGTCGTCACGTTGGTTGCTGGTCCCGTCATGAGCAGCGCCAACACGGCTCCCGGTGACATGCCCTGCACGAGCAACATCGCGGCGAGAGGCGTGCTGCCCGTGGCGCAGACGTAGAGCGGCAAACCGATCAGCGCCGCAATGGGCACGTCGATGCCAGCCGGCAACGAGGCGATCCACTCGCGATCGACGTATGGCATCAGCATGGCGGACAGCAGCAGGCCCATGAGGATCCAAGTCGCCGTGTTGTCGACCGCTGGTCCGTAGCCAAACTGCAGCGCGGTGCGCAGGCGCTGGCGAAGGTTGCCCGTCGTCGGCTCCGGCATCGAGCTCGGGTCGGCGGAAGCAGCGGCAGGGTGGCCCCGAGCGATCCGCGCGACAAACACGCCGACGGCGAGCGCCAGCACGGCCGCCATGCCGACGCGCACCAACGCCACCTTGCCGCCCATGAGTTGCCAGGTCAGCATCACGGCGGCCAGTTCGAGTTCGGGCGTCGCGATCAGGAACGCCAGTGCGGCCGCCATCGCGGTACCTTGGCGGATGAGTTCACGGTAGATCGGCACGACGCCGCACGAGCAAACGGGCAGCGGCAGGCCAACCGCGACACCGCGCAGCGCCTGCAGCAGCATCGGTCCGCGCGTCATGCTGCGCAGCCAATTGGCCGGCAGGAATGCGTGGCACAAGCCGACCAACAGGTAGGCCACCAGCAGGGCGGGCGCCGACTCGATGGCGAGCTGCAAGAACACATGCGCGGGGCCGCCGTGTTGGTTGCTCGGGAAGTGGTCGTGGATGACAAACCACAGCACGAACACTCCGAGTGCCGCGCCGAGAACCGAGGCGATGCGCCAGCGGCCCTGTTCGCGCGGTGCTGGGATATGCGAGTGCAACACGACGTGCAGCAGCGAGCCGGCCAGCAGCGATTGCAACAGGGCAAGCCCACGTTGCGATGTGTCAGTGAGCACTTCGCCGCCGAGGAAGAAACTGAACGTCGTTGCGCCGATGCTGACCAGCGTGACCAGCACCGCGGGCCAGAGTCCGAGCGTTCGCGGCACGATCCACCAGATGCCGATGCCCTCGGGGATGCGGTGCAGGATGATGGCCCAGGCCGTCACTTCGTGCGAGTGGTCGTGGCCGTCTTCGGGCAGGTGGTTGGCGTCGGCGAGGAACAGCCCGTCAAGGCTCGCGTGCGCAGCCATACCGAGCAGGGCCAAGAACAGCACCGTGCGCCGCATGCCGGGATGGCCGTGGTGCAGCGTGCGTTCGGCCAGTGTCGGCAGCAGGAACCCGATCAGCGCCAGTGGCAGGACGAGCCAGCCGGCCTGCGCCGCCGACTCGGGCAGCAGGTGCAGCAGGGCGAAGCCACTGACGGACAAGAGGCAGAAGCTGTCGAGGCCGACCGTCGACCAGGCGTGGCGTCGCGCCAACCAGACGAGCAAGGGGCCGAGCGCGAGTGCCAGGAAGCTGAAGCCTAGGAACACTGGCGCATCTTGGGGCGGCGCGTGTTCACCTGCAACGGAGGCGGCGAAACTCGGGCTGGCCAGGGTTGAGACGCCCGGTCATGAATCGCCGACGGCGTGCCGCAGCGCCGCCCGCGCGCGGTGCAGCCGCGATCGCACGGTGCCGATCGGTAGCGAGAGTCGCTCAGCGATTCCGGCGTAGTCGAGACCGGTAGTCTCGAAGAGTTCGATGGTTGCGCGCAATGCAGCCGGCAGGCTGCTGCGGGCCTCGGCCAAGCGTTCGCCGAGCTCGTGCGCATAGGCCTCGTGCAGCGGATTGTCGCAGCCGGCGTGCAACGCGCAGTCGGCTGACGCCGCATGGCCTTCGTGTCGGACTCGTCGTCGAAGGGTGCGACGGATGTGGCGACACCGGTGCGTGACCGCGCGAAGGAGCCAGCCAAGAGGGTTTGGTGGGGGCGTCGCTTGTTGCCATAGGGCGACCACTGCCTCCTGTACCGCGTCATCCGCCAGATGGTCGCAGCCCAGCAGGCGTCTGGCCACGCCATGAGCTCGAGCCAAGTGGTTCGTGACGTCGGCCTCGTGCAGCGTGCAAGCAGGGAAAGCGGGTGCGCCGTTGAACTCGTCGGCCTCACTGCGCACGAAGGGAATGTTCATACTGATGCTGGGCCGCGAGCCACGAGGATATGAACGCACGACCGGCCGCCCGTGGGGGCCCAGCCACAGGTCCAAGTTGCGCGGTGCTACACGAACGCTGGTGCGGCGTTCGGCGGAGCCCGGCTGGGGTGGGCGCTCCCTTGCACTTGGCATCGTTCTCGAACGTTCGCCGCAACGGCCAGTCGGAGGCTGACGAGGCTCAGCGAGACGACCACCGCGGTTGGCGCCGATCCTCCGGGCGCGGCGAGCTCTTGTTCGCAAGCGATGCAGAAACAGTGTGGTGGCGTCTGGGTGTGGTCGGTGTGTCGCTCGTGTTGCCTAGAATCGTGGCGCCCAGAATCGTCGGGCCCAGAATCGTGTTGCCCCGAAGAGTGCAGTTCGGAGACGGCCTCTGGACGTCTGTCGTGGCAGCAGCACGCGCACGATGGCGCCGGCGCACCGATGACGTCACCCGCCGCCCGGTGGTCAGATTGGGGGTGAGATTGGGGGTGAAACTGGTGGTGGTGGTGATCGTGCAGTGCCGGCAGTGCGAAGCGAACGCAGAGTGCAACGAGCACCAGCCATGTCGGCAGACAGGCGAGTCGGCGGTTGCGGGTGCGAGGGCTCACGTGCACGAGTCGCAGGTTAGAGCGCACGAGGGCAACCGGCAAGGCGGGTTGGCGGCGCTGGCGCCGCTGCACAAATGCCGCGGGCCGGGCCCACGCGCTTGGCAATCGCACCCAAGAACGTCGAAGTCGTGC
>JBDSBS010000321.1:0-8743 GCA_039921435.1 Planctomycetota bacterium
GCCTCGCAAGCGCAGGTCGCAAACCACGGCGTCGAACCGCACGTCGTCGCGCAGCAGGAGGCGCAGCGCCAACTCGCCCGTTTCTGCCTCGACGACGTTCCAGACCAGACGAAGCTGCCGGGCGAGAGCACGCAGAAGAACGCCGCGAAGATCCAAGCCAGGCCGCACTGGATGATCAGGCTGACCACCGAGAAGAACGGGACGCTGTCGTGGAAATACATGAAGGAGGCGAGAACCTCTGGCGCCCTTTCCGCTGGACTCCCGTGCACCAACTGCACGATCTTCGCGCGCGCGAAGCCACGCAGGAGCAGAGCCTCAGCGGTCTTGCGACATTGCGGCGCGGGCCGTCATCGCCAACAAGGCAGTCGAATACACGCGGCCGCCGTTCTCGCCCCAGACACCGATGGGGTCCCACGAGCCGACGAGATTCTGCTTGGCCTGGTCCGCGTGCTGCGTCTTGGCGACTGCTGGCTCGAGCCTCTTCTGCCAATCGAACCAATGGCGTCCACCGACCTGCTGCATGGCGAGCGTCGCGAAGTACCAGTAGTACTCGTCGATCGTGCCCGCGTCCGGCCGCCAGGAAGGCGGCTTGGCGGCGAGGAGGTTCGCGGCGGCCTGCATGATTGGCTTCTGCTCGGGCAACTGCTTCAACCGGTACCGACACAGCAGCGCCGCAGCCGTGATTGCTTCGCCCTTTTCGACCGGGAAGCGCGTCGCGTGGTCGCCCTGGTTGCGCGAACTGCGTTCGCCTTGCTTCGTGTAGCCGTGCAGGCCGGTCGGATCGGAGACCTGGTCGAGCCAGAGGCCACCGAGCTGTAGAGAGTCAGGGTTCACTTTCAGACCGTAAGAGTCGCCTGACACGCACGCGAAGAGACACCACGCTGTCACCGACGAATCGTTGTCGCCGTCGCGCGGCTGGTAGCGCCAGACCCCGAGGGGATTGCGGTGCGACTCGAGGTAGTTGATACCGCGTTGCGCGCTGTCAGCGAGCAGCTGGTACTTCGACCGCCCGTACGCCTCGCACATGGCGTACGTCGCAATGGCGTGGTCGTAGATGAAGTCGTGCGCCGCATTGGCGCCAAAGAGGCCGTTGTCTTGCTGCTGCTGCCGCAGCCACTGCATGGCGGAAAGCAGGTTCTGCTTGTGCAGACCCGAACGCAACGTACTGCCATTCGAGAGCATGGCCAACATGGCGAGCCCGGTGACCGCAACATCGTGGGTGGCGTTGCCAGGACCGTCGCACACTTCGCCCTCGACGTCGTGCTTCATGAAGCCATCCGCGTCCCACTTGCCGTCGTCGTCCTGATGCCGGGCGAGCCAATCGAGGGCTCGCTCGACGACCTCGTGCATCGTCGCGACGGAAGCTGGTGCCGGCACTTCGGGCGCCGCGGCGGACTTCGATGGGAGCGGCACTGCGCGGACCTCGCGCCCGGCCGCAGCCCCACCGACGGCCCGATCTCCAGCGGTCCGATTCCCACCAGCCCGATCCCCAGCAGTCGGGGGCGCCGACTCGAGACTCACCTTGTTGCGCAGCGCGAGCGTGTCGATGTCGAACTGGTGCAGCACACCCCCGTAGACGACGAACAAGTAGCGTTCGGTCGCCAGCATAGGAGCGGAGCTGGGCAGGCGCGGCGACGGCGCATCCTGCGCCGACAAGCCTGCGGGCAACGAGAGGGCCGCACACATGAGGGGGGAGAGACGGAACGGGCTACGAAACATCCCAGGACTCCTGGTCGTTGTCAGAAGGCTGGCCCACTCACAAGGCCAGCAGGCGGCGACCTGCAGCCCGAGGGCGGCTCGACCGGTCGCTGTGATGCGGCGAGCCAACGGCGGCGAACCCCCGAGGTTCAGTGGCAGCACCAATTTGGTTGCGGCCGAGGCCGCACCGAACGCGCGTCGCCCGACCTACTGCCGACGACACGAGACCGACTGTACACGCAGCGGCACCTGTTCTGTTGTCACGATCCACACCACGTCGAGTTCATCCGCTTCGGAAGCAACCTGCCAACGACCACCTGTGCTGGGCAGTGAAGCACCCGCCGCGGTGCGCAGCTCGAACGTTCCCTCGTTCGATGGCGACTCGACGACGTAGTTGCCCGGCGGTAGTCGAAGACCGGCGAAGTGGTACACACCGGCCTTCCTGACTTCGAGCCAAGCCGAGCCGTGCTCGACGACGACCACCGACGACAGCGACAGCCACGGCAGCAGCTGCGCCACGGCTCGATTCCACACAGCGCGTGCCTGAGCATCGTCGGGCGGTTCGGGTCGGAACCCAGGCAGCATGGCCGACGAGCCAAACAGCATCGCCGACATGTCGACGCCGTCGGTTCGCGTTCGAACGCCGCAGCGACCGCGCACGCGCAACCACAGCGGTGTATGCAACGATCCAGCGGCGCCAGCCCTTCGCTTGGCGGCCGGCAGCTCGAGCCACACACAGCGGTAGTCGGCGACGAAGCGCGGATCGTCGACGAGCACGCGGCCGGCCGGGTCGAGCGGTATCAAGTCACCGGGAGCGCGACCGAACAGGAAGACATCCGGCGCGCGGCCAAACAGATAGTCCGGCGAACCGCGCCGATGAGCCCTGGCGAACGAAGTCGACGCGGGCGGGCGCCCAGGATCGCGCGCAATGTCTGCATCACAGAGCCCGAGCATGTCGAGGCTGCGCAGACGGCTGCCGTACGGCACTGCACCGGCTGCGTCGACGGCGACCAGGGGATCGGCGGGCGCGAAGGCCTCGCCCAGCAGCTTGCCGATCGCCAGCCCATCGAGCGCCCACACGTCCTCCTTGACTCTTCCCATCTCCGGGTGGCACCTGGCCTGCACGCGGCACACGATCGCCGCGGCGAGCACGAGCAACAGCGCCGCCAGGCAACGCGAGCGGCCAACGTTCGCCAAACGCTCGAGACCGAGTCCAGCCAGCAAGGCGAGCACCGGCAACAACGGCACTACGAGTCGGAACGCGGGAAAGAAGTCGCCGCCGATCGCGGTCAGGTAGCCGACCCACGCGACAGTGATGGTCACGAGTGCTCTCACGAAGCTCGATCCCGCGCGCCGCCGGATGCCGCCCGCGGCACCGAACAGCGCCAAGGCCCAGAGTCCGCTCATGGTCACGATGGCGCCGGCGACATAGGCGAGCCCCTCGCGCGGCAATCCCGCACCGTCCCCCACCTTGACGCGGGCCGAGTTGGCCATCCAGTCGCCGTAGTACGCGAGGCGAAACACGAGCTGTCCCGAGACCGCGAGCCCGACTGGCAGCAAGAACACGAACACAGTCGAGAACGGGCGAGCGCCTTCCCTTCGTTTCGCCCAGGCCTGCACGAACCACGCGGTCGCCAGCACCGCCGGCACCAACGGAGCGTCTGGTCGGGTCAGTGCGGCAATCGCGAAGCACAGGCCACCGACGAGCAACGCACGCCGCGGCGCCGGCGACTCGAACGCGCGTTCGCAGGCGAGCAGGCCACCGGTCGTGCACAACGCGAGCAGAGGCATTTCGAGTCCGCCGATCGTCCACGGCGCGAACACCGCCGACGCCGCCAACACCGTTGCGACCCCCGCCGCGGGCGTGCGGCGGAAGCGCCACGCAATCAGCGCGAGCACGGTCGCCATGCACGCAAACCCAGCCACTCGCGCCGCCACGTCGGTGCCCATGCCCAAAGAACCGAGCAGCGCACAGAGTACGACCCACGCCAGGTTGGAGTAGCCCTCGACCCACTCGCCATCGGTCCACGTCAGGCCGTTCCCTGCCAGCAGGCGATCTGAGTACCGCAGCGAGATGAACGCGTCGTCGACGAAGAAGGGCCAGACGTCGGCTATGCACCAGCCGGCGATCGCCACGGCGAACAACCACGCCAGCGCGAACCTGACCACTGCCAACCGAGTTGTTGGGGCGCGGTGCATGGGCAACCCGAGCGAAACCGAGGGCCGTCGGCGATCGGTAGCTGCCGGCGCGGCGGGCGGAGTGTGTGCAGCGCCGCGCGCACTGTCAACCACGGGCATCTGGGGCCTTCTGGGGCTCGGGCTCGGCGGCGCAGCGGCATCCCGACCGTACAGCCCCTTGAACCCAGGGCTCGCCGTCGCAATCCTGGTCCCCCCGACTTTTCCAGCCAAGCCACGAACCAGCACGAGCAACCATGTCCGCGACCGTCGAGAAGCACGTATTCCAGGCCGAAGTCAACGAGGTCCTCTCGCTCGTCGTCAATTCGCTCTATTCGCACCGGGAGGTGTTCTTGCGCGAACTGATCAGCAACGCAGCCGATGCGATCGATCAGCTCAACTTCCGCGCGCTGACCGAACACACCCTGCTCGGCGAAGAAGGTGATGCTTCGGCGCGCGAGCTGCGCATCGAACTGATCCGCGATCCGAAGGCGAAGACGCTGACGATCAGGGACAACGGCATCGGCATGAGCCACGACGAGTTGGTCTCACACCTGGGCACGATCGCGCGCAGCGGCAGCAAGAAGCTCATGCAGTCGCTGACCGCCGACCAGAAGAAGGACCTGACGCTGATCGGTCAGTTCGGCGTCGGCTTCTACTCGTCGTTCCTCGTCGCCGACTCGGTCACCGTGATCTCGCGCAAGGCCGGCAGCGACGAGACGTGGGTCTGGGAGAGCCAGGCCAAGGGCTCGTTCGAGATGAAGCCGGGCCAACGCGATGTGCGCGGCACCGACGTGATCCTGCAGCTCAAGGAAGACGCCGCGGAGTACGCCGACGAGTGGCCCGTGCGCGAAGTGGTGCGCAAGTACAGCGACTACGTTCGCTGGCCGATCCGCATGCAGGTCGAGCGCGGCAAAGACGACGCCAAGAAGCTCGAGTGGCAGACGCTCAACCAGGCGAGTGCGATCTGGACGCGCAAGAAGGGTGAGGTCGAAGACTCCCAGTACAAGGAGTTCTACAAGTCGGTCTCGCACGACTGGCAGGAGCCGCTGGCCTGGACGCACTTCAAGGTCGAAGGCGCGCACGAACTGACGGGCCTGCTCTACCTGCCGAGCAAGGCGCCGTTCGATCTCGTCGATCGGCGAAAGAGCGGCGTGCGCCTGTTCGTCAAGCGCGTGTTCATCATGGACGAGGCGCAGGAGATCGTGCCCGAGTGGCTGCGCTTCGTGCGCGGCGTCGTCGACAGCGAAGACCTGCCGCTCAACGTCTCGCGCGAGATCCTGCAGAAGGACGCGACGACGCGCTTCATCAAGAAGCAGGTGGTCGGCAAGACGCTGTCACTGCTCGAGGAGCTGGCCAAGGAAGGCGCGACGGAACGTCCCGTGGCGGGCGCGGCAGATGGCGACGAGGGCGCCGAAGAGGGCGAGGGCCCAGACGGTGGTGAAGCCAAGACCGAGAAGGTCGACCGCTACGTGCAGTTCTGGGGCGAGTTCGGCCGCATGATCAAAGAAGGTGTCTACCACGACATCGAGTCGCGCGACCGGCTCGCCGCGCTGCTGCGCTTCCGCAGCACGCACGGCGAAGGCCTGTGCGGCCTGCAGGACTATGTGAGCCGCATGCCCGCGGACCAGAAGTCGATCTACTACGTCGCCGCCGACAGCCTGGCCGTGGCCAAAGCGAGCCCGCACATCGAGGCCCTCGAGAAGCGCGGCTGCGAAGTGCTGCTGATGACGGATCAGATCGACGAGTGGATCGTCGACGCGCTGCGCGAGTTCGGCGAGAAGCCGTTCGTGTCGGCCGCCAAGGGTGCGCTCGACCTGCCCGAAACCGACGAGGAGAAGAAGCACAAGGAAGAGAAGCAGAAGGAACTGGCGCCCATGCTCGAGCGCGTGCAGAAGGCGCTCGACAACTGGGTCAAGACGGTGCGCGTCACCGACCGCCTGACCGATTCGCCGGCCTGCCTCGTCAGCGACGAACACGGCATGAGTGCGCGCCAAGAGCGCGTGCTGCGCGAAGCCGGCCACGAGGTGCCGCAGCAGAAGCGCATCCTCGAACTCAACGCCGAGCACGCCGTCGTCAAGAAGCTCGAAGCGCTCGTCGACGAAGCGCAGTTCGCCGACTGGTCGGCTCTGCTCTACGACCAGGCACTCGTGGCCGAAGGCACCTTGCCACCGGATCCGGCGGCGTTCGCGCGGCGCATCGCCTCGCTGATGGCCAAGGGCTGATTCGCGCGGCGCGAGCGCAAACGGGCTTGCGCGCACCGCCGACGGCCACTAAGCCCGCCGACTGCCATGAAGCTGCCGACCACGCCCGAGCACGTTCTCGATGTCCTGCGGTGGCGCTACGCGACCAACCAGTTCGACCCGACGTTGCCGATCGCCGAGGACATCTGGCAGGCACTCGAACACGCGCTCGTGCTGGCGCCATCCTCGTTCGGCCTGCAGCCGTGGAAGTTCGTCGTCGTCGACGATGCCGAGCTGCGAGCCCAGTTGCGCGCGGCGTCGTACAACCAGAAGCAGATCACCGACGCCGCCAAGCTCGTCGTGTGCCTGGGTCGCCGTTCGTTGACAGTGCTCGATGTCGACCAATACCTGCAGTCCGTGCACGAACAGCGCGGCACGCCACTCGAATCGCTGCAGGGCTACCGCAGGGTCATGCTGGCGTTCTTGACCAAGAGCTGGGCCTCGCCCGACCTCGGCGCCTGGAACGCGCGCCAGGTCTACCTCGCGCTGGGTCAGTTCATGACCGCCGCGGCGATGCTCGGCGTCGACACGTGTCCGATGGAAGGCATCGACATGCAGGCCTACGACCGGTTGCTCGGCGTCGACGGTTCGGAGTTCACGACGCTCGTCGCGTGCACGGCCGGCTACCGGCACGCGACCGACAAGTATGCGAGCGCCGCGAAGGTGCGGTTCGCGAAGGACCAGATCGTCGAGCGACGGTAGGGCCCTGGACGTGATCGGGATCACAGGGCCGGGAGTTACAGGGCCGGGAGTTACAGGGCCGGCAGTCACAGCTCAGCGAACTACAGATACGTGTAACTCGTCGTCGTCGTGCAACCGCCGGGCGTCGTGATGACAACCTGCGCGACTCCAGGCGTGCCCGGCGGTGTGTTCATCTGCACGAGCGTGCTCGTTGCAGAGGTCACGGTCGCCGCCACACCGCCGATCGTCACCGTCGACCCCGGCGCGAAGCCACTGCCAATCACGAGGAACAGCGCGCCACCGGCAGCCGTTCCGCTGCCGAGCACCGTGCTCGTGACTGTGGGCACCGGGTTCAGCGGCGCCGTCACCGACTGGCTGTCGGGCAACGTGATTGCCAGCGACGAACCGCACGGCACGCTGGCCGGATACGGGAACGCGATCTGCGTCGTCGACGCCGAGGTCGGCGTCACGGGAGATCCGTTCACGGCGAGTGTCGTGCCTGGCACGAAGTTCGTGCCGGTGATCGTGATCGACTGACCCGGCAGCGCACTCGCCGGTGCGACCGTGGTGATGGTCGGCGGCGCCGACGGCCGAATCTTGACGTTGACGGCGTTGCTGACACCGAGCGCGAACGGACTCAGCGAACTGGCGATGACGGCCTGCAGCGTGAAGTCGAGCGGGAACGTGATCAGGCCGCCGGGGATGCCAATCGAGTGCGGGGCAGGCGCTGCGGGCAGCAGAGGATTCACGAGGCCGAACGTGTCGGCGAGCACGAGTTCCAACGGCCCCCAAGGCAACACCGGGAAGCACGTCGTTCCAAACCCAAGCGCGGTGCCAGGCGCACCCGGGTTAGGCGCGAACGACAGGAAGAGGATGTAGGGCGCGCCCGGCCCGAAAGCCGTCGGCGCCTGCAGCGCGATGGGGAACGCCTGGTACGTCGCCAGGTTGACCACGCGGAAGAAGTCGCCGGCCGAACCGCCGACAGTGAGCACGTCCTGGCCGATGCTGCCCGCGTAGCACGGGTTCGTGAGCGGCGTCGACGTCCACGACCACGACAGGATCTCGACGAGTTCCGTCAGCGTGTTGGCACCCGTCGTCGCACAGAAGCCGAGGTACGCCATGCCGCTCGCCAGCGTCGGCGCGGGTGCTGCAGCATTGTTCGCGTAGAGACCGCCCGTGAGCAAGCTGTAGGCGCGCGAGATCGCCGGCGTGGCAGAACCGTCGACGAAGACCTCGATCTGGCCCGGCACGTAGCGCACGCGCAGTGTGTGCACCACTCCGTTGCTGAGGATGGTGGTCGGCGTGTTGCGCGCGATCGAGTACTGCTCGTTCTCGTGATTGCCCAGCGCACCACGCGTGTGGATCGTCAGCTCGTTGGCGCTCGTGTCGCTGAGGAAGGCGTCCTGGTAGGTGTCGAGCTCGATCGCGATCGAATTGCGAATGCCGACCGCGCCGTTGGCGCCGTTGCCATAGCCCATGCCCCAGACGGTGCCACCCATCGTCGCGAGGGCGTTCGGATCGTCGTGGATGACTAGTGCCATGCCCTCCGCCTTGGTGCCGACGGTCGGGGGCGTGATGCGGAACGAGAACGTCGTGTCGAAGCCAGCGACGACGGGCAGCTTGGTCTGATGCCATGCCCAGCCAGTCTGGTTGCTGGCGTTCGCTGTGAGCCGCAGCGCCGTGCCGCTCTGGGCCGCGTTGCCGAGCAGCGACAGCGTGCCGACGCTGCTGAAGTCGGTGTAGTTGAAGGACTGGGCGGAGAGCGAGGCGGCGAGGGCGAGCACGCCGCTGTAAATCGGGAAGTGGTGCATCATCGAGAGGGCAGCATGGGTCTGGAAGGGCGGCCCAGTGTAACGATCGACTGCGTGCACGGCTGCCCCGTTTCACTCGGGCTTTCGGCACATGTTCTCGCACGCTGCACCGCACACCAGACGCCATCAGTCGCG
>JBDSBS010000322.1:0-3586 GCA_039921435.1 Planctomycetota bacterium
CACCGTGGACCTGACTACCGGCGAGCACATCGACTTCCGAATCACCAACGGTAGCACCGGCATCACGACCATCTTCACGCCCTCGCCGCCGCTGGCTCTGCCGGGCGTCGGGGCGTTGACACCCACCGACTTCCGCCTGTTCACGGGCGGCACCGACAACGTATTCGCGGTCGACAACTTCACGATCACTTACGGTGCCAACTACACGACGTTCGGCGTCGGTTGTGCCGGCGCGCTCGGCGTGCCAACGCTCGCGGCCGCGCCGGGCTCGCCGCCGAGGCTCGGTTCGACGATGGGCGTGACTCTCGGCAACCTGCCGATCAGCGTCGGCCTGATGATCACGGGCCTCTCCAACACGTTGTTCGCCGGCGCCGTGCCACTGCCGTTGCCGCTGGCGGGCTTCGGCTTCCCCGGCTGCAACCTGCTCGTCGACGTGATCTTGTCGGACCTCATCGCGGGCACGGGGAACACGGCGACTTGGTTCTTCGCGATTCCCCCGTCACCATCCTTGGCGGGCACCGAGATCTTCAACCAAGGCGCGAGTCTCGATCCAGGGCCGTCGTTCCTCACCTTCAGCAACGGCGGGCGCGCCGTCTTGGGATTCTGACTCGAGACCAGATCGCAGGCAGGTGCAAGCGCCCGTCACCGAACCGAACGGGGTTGCGTGGAGACGGGCGTGTTGCTCATCGTGCTCGGAAACGTCCGGCGCGCGCGACACGCTCGTAATAGCCCGACATCGCCCGCACCAGAACGCGACGCACCGCAGCCAGCCGCCGGACGGTGCGTGCACACGAGCCGCACGCTGTTTGGCAGCTCGCTCCGATCGACACCCGGCTACGACCTGGTTGTCAACGCAGCTTCAGCCGACGACTTCCCTGCAGGTAGACCACAGCAAACCCCTCGAAGCGCGGCAGAGCCCCGGCCGACGGCTCCTTCAGCTTGCGCGCCTTCGCGTCGAGTGGCTCCATCTCCACCGTCCGGCTCGTGTGCCGCACGGAGCAGGAATACTCGCCCCCCTGATGCATCCACACCCGCGGGAAGGCCTTGACGAGCGGAGCCGCGATCCATGCGGGCACGCCTGTCTCGGCTTCCAGATCGGGAAGCAGGTCGGCCGCATCGAGCAGTGCTAGATCTGCGGCCGACTCGACGCCAAGGGTCGCAATGCGCTGCGTGAGCCAGGTCGCCGGGTCCGTGGGTGCTTGCGCGGACGAGGTGCGATGCTCGGCAACCGACTCGTGCTGCCACTGTGCCAACAACGCCCAGCCGTGCAGCGCATCGCGCAGTGCGTCTCCCGAGCCACGGAAGAGCCGGTTCTCGAGCACGAGATCGGCTATGGCTCGATGGAGGTGGCTGCCGCTCAGTTCGACCTCGCCGCTCGCCAGGCAAACTCCAGCGAGCCGGATCTCGCGAATGGCCGAGATCTTGATTTGACCGGGCGAACTCTTGTCGAGCTGGACGTGGGCGACCTTCACTTCGCCGAGGCCCGCGGCAGCAAACACCTGCGGATCCGACGGCAGAACCATGCGCCCGATCCCGCGCACGCCGGTCTTTGACGCCAGCCACTCTGTTTCCAGAATGACCGACGCGCTGCACTTGCGCGGCTCGACCTTTGGGTCGACCGGGTCGAACGGAAACACCTGCACTTCGACGGTACCGTTCGCCCACGGCACGGAGCGAGGCACGGAACGAGGCTGTGCGTTGTCCGCTCTCGGCCGCCGAACGAAACCCGCCTGCGGCAATCGCTCGAGGATGTAGGAGTCGAGACCTTTCCAGGACTCGCCGACAGCGCCGGTCAGTTCGCGCAGTTGCCGGCTGATCGCACGCGCCTCGTCGAGCCGTTGGCGGCTGAGATGGTGTCTTCCAGCAACGCCGTCACGGAGCAATCGCAGACTCGTAGTGACCTCGTCGCTGACTCCCTCGAGCAGCTCGATCCGCGCTTCCAGTACTGCAGACCGTTCACCGGCGCCGAGATCGTCGAGGTTTCGCAGGAAGCCACCGCGACCCTGCAGGATTGCGACGAGGTCACAGAGCGTCGCATCGATCGATGCCGGAGCATCGACCAGCAAGGTGGCCTCTTCGGCCGAGACCGGCAACCGGGCCAGCCGCTCGCCGCGTTCCGTCAGGCCGGCCTGATCGATAGCGCAGAGCGACCGCAGTCGCTCGAGCGCGCGCCGCACCGCGAAGGACGGCGGCGGTGTGATCCAGGTTGCGCTGTCGAAGGCCGCCCCGACGAGCCCGAGCTCGGCGGCCTGCAGCAGCAGATCGTCGAGTTCTACGCGTTCGATCTCCGGGCGTTGATACGGCTCGGGATCGAATCGCTCCGACCACAGCCTCACGCACACGCCGGCCGTGACTCGTCCCGCGCGCCCGGCACGCTGCTGCATCGATGCATCAGAGATAGGCACGGTCGCCAGCACGGCGCGCCCCGCACGGTGGAGCCGCGTCTTCGCGAGCCCGCTGTCGATCACGATCCGCACGCCCGGCAACGTGATCGAGGTCTCCGCCACGTTGGTCGACAAGTAGATCCGGCGGCGTGAGGAACGCTGGAACACGCGACGCATCGCTTCCGGCGGCTGCGATCCGTGCACGATCAAGACTTCTTCATCGCGGCGCCCAAGCGACGACTCGACCGCGCGAATCTCCTTGATGCCAGGAAGGAACACGAGCACGTCGCCCTCGTGCGCTCGCAGCGACTTCGTGATCGCGTTCGCCGCCCGCGGGCCGATTTCATCGGCGGACGGCTCGATCGTGCTCGAATCGTAGGAGACGTCGACGGGGAACATCCTGCCGGGCGCGTGCAGAGTGTAAGCGCCGAGCGTTTTGGCCGCCGACTCGGCGTCGATCGTTGCCGAAGTGAGGATCAGCGGCACATCGCTGAGTCGCAAAACACTCGCCGCAGCGGCTACCACGAGGTCCATCTGCCACGAGCGCTCGTGGAACTCGTCGACGACGATCGCACCCGGCACCGTTGCATCGGTCAACATGCGCAGTGCGATGCCCGGTGTGCAGAACAAGACGCGAGTGCGTTCACTGGATCGATCGGAGAAGCGCACGCGACTGCCGAAGTAGGCGCCGGTGGCCTCGCCGCGTTCCGAAGACAAGAAGTCCGCGAGCGCGTCGCATGAAACGCGGCGCGGCTCGACCACCAGGATCAGGCCGCGGACGCGCTCGGCGAGCCAGACCGGGACGCGCGTAGACTTTCCTGCGCCGGTCTCGGCCGTGACCACGAGCCGGTTCGAAGCGTGCAGGCGACGCTCGAACTCATCGCGAATCTCGTCGATCGGAAGGGTCACGCGTCGAGTTTAGTCTAGATGGTCACGACGGTTGGTTTTCGCGCACCGACGAATCGTTGGACCCCGATTTCGCGCGCGTCGAGTCGCTGATCCTGGAGCGCGTCCCCAATCGAGGCCTTTGGCGCCGATGCCGGATGGCAGCACTTCCATCGCGACTATTGTCACTCCATGGTGTGTCCTGTCCGCCGACCCTCACCCGAGGTGAGGCGATGCTGTGTCGAACTAGCGGGTGCGAGTCCCGTCGCGGTAAGCGCCGAAGCGCCGCGTAGCAGGCTCCAGTCGTTGCGAGAGAT
>JBDSBS010000323.1:0-2808 GCA_039921435.1 Planctomycetota bacterium
CTGACGCGCTGCTGCTGCCGGCGCCTTGACGAACAACCGCGCGGTGACGTCCTGCGCGGCCGGCCGCGCGACCTCGATCCAGCGCCAGCGCTTGCCATCGTGGCCGTACAAGTCGGCACCGCTGACCCCAGTCGCCGGCATGTGCGGCATTGCCAGCCGGTCGGAGCTGAGCCGGTAACGAACATGCAGCTCGGGGCTCTTCGTCTGCAGCCGAACGAGCATGCCCGCACTGTCGCGAGAGAGCTTCCAGACCTCGGCACGCACGACACCTTCCGCGCGCGCCGGCAGGCGATCGTAGGGCGCCTTGCGGTCAGCGAACGCGCGACCTTCGATCGGCCAGTCGACGACGTCGGTCCAAGTCAGTTCGTCGCGCGTCGCAACCGCGGCAGCAAACATGGACGGTGTCGTGGCGACCGCGGCGCTGGCAGCACCCGCGGCAAGGAACGAGCGGCGAGAGAGAGTCACCATTCGCGCGATGGTAGTCTCTAGCGATGGCACCCCCGGGCCTCTATCCCGCAATCGAACCGTTCCACAACGAACGCCTCGCCGTCTCGCCGCTGCACACGATCTACTTCGAACAGTGCGGCGACCCAAATAGCGCACCGGTGCTGTTCGTACACGGCGGCCCCGGCGCTGGCTGCTCGACGATGGACCGCCGCTTCTTCGACCCAAAGGCGTTCCGGACCGTGCTCGTCGACCAACGCGGCGCTGGCCGCAGCACACCGCTCGGCGAACTGCGTGAGAACACCATCGACGATCTCGTCGCCGACTTCGAACGCATCCGTGCGCAGCTCGGCATCGAGCAGTGGCACGTGTTCGGCGGCTCGTGGGGCAGCACGCTCGGCCTCTACTACGCGCAGCGCCATCCGGAGCGCGTGCTGTCGCTGTGTCTGCGCGGCATCTGGCTGCTGCGCCAATTGGAGATCGACTGGTGGCTCTACGGCCTGCGCGCTCTGGCCCCAGAACTGTGGCGCGCTTTCGCCGAACACGTGCCCGACGATCGTCGCGGCGATCTGCTCGAGGCGTACTGGGACCTGTTCCACAGCAAGGATCCGGCTGTTGCGCGCACGGCGGCGAAGGCGTGGGCCACCTACGAAGGGGCGGCGTGCACGCTGCTGCCCAACCCCGAGTTCCTGTCGCTGCTGACAAACGACCAAACGAGCTGGGCGCTGGCGCGGCTCGAAGCGCACTATCTGCGCAACCAACGGTTCTCGCCCGACGACCGGCTGCTGCAGGAAGTGCCTCGAGTGCGCCATCTCCCGGCGTTCTTCGTGCACGGTCGCTACGACCTCGTATGCCCGCTTATCGGCGCTGACGATCTACACCGCGCGTGGCCCGAAGCGAGCTACGTGATCGTCGACGATGCGGGACACAGTTCGCACGAGCCAGGCATCGCCAAGCAACTGGTCGCGGCGATGGATCGCGTGGCTCGCACGGGCAGTCCGCGTCTCGAGCAATGAAGGAACGGGTACCGAGGAATCCTGATCCTTCACGGATTCGGTTCGAAGGAGGCCAGAGCCAGAACGTGCGCCTGCACCGTCGAGCGGTAGTGGGCAACAGGGCAACGCAGGATGATTACGAACAGCCGGCGACCGAAACAGCGCGTCGCAAAGCGCCCGGCAAAGGTGCCGTGCACCGTGCTCCAGGTCGCGACGACGTCGCCCAGAATGCCTCGTTCGGTCGCCATCGGTCGACTGCTGAGCGCGGCCACACCGAGCTGCTCGAGCCAACCGTCGAGCCAATCGGCTGGCTGCGCATCGCGAGACAGCCAGTGGCCGACGACCTCGATTTCCGTCATGGGATGGGACAGGGAGAACTTGGCCAGACTCGCCGTCGGTCGTGCCTCGCTTGGCCCGACGTCGTCTCGCACCTCCATTCGGGCCGAACGGGGCAATTGCAGCTGGAAGTGCCACCGAGGCTCGTTGCCGTGGTCGGCCACCACCAGGGCGTAGTCCCGCTTCACTACCGCGTCCGGCAATCGGTGCTCGCGCGGGAAAGGCAGCGCAGCCGTCACCGTCGCGTCGGCGGCTGAGTCCTCGTGCGCGTGCTCGGCCTCGTCGAGCATCGCCTTCAATCGTGGGTCGTACGACAGTTGCGCTGCGTCCGTCTCGACCACTACCACGGGCTCCGAACCCGTCGTCAGGCCGTCGTCCTCCAGTTCCACCGTGGCATGGCGGGACAGCAGGCCACCGGCCGACGCCTCATGCGCCGCGAGCAACGGGCCCAAGCCGCGCAGGAACGCACCGATTGCTTCGACCGAGGCGACGATGCGCTTGGCCTCCGCGCTCTCCGGATCGAGCACGTCGTGCAGCCCGAACTCGGCCACGATGTCGCGCACGAGATCGCGACGGAACGTCAAGTCGTCGAGCGCCCGGCGCAACGCAGGGGCGCTGGGATCGATCCCTTCGCCGGCGGCAATGGTGGACAACACGAGGTCGCGCATGGCAAGTCTTCGAAGCCTATGGGAAGCGACCGCAAGCTGCGAGTCGTTCCCGCGTTCTCCGGGCTGCGAGACGATAGAGCCTGGAGCGCGGTCGGAGAATGGTGACTGCTGCGGTTGCCCCGATTGCACATCGTGCGCTCAGGGGCCGCGTGAACGCGCGGCGATTGCGAGCTCGGCAGAACTGGGTTAGCCTCCCATCATGTTCGATTGGACCACCTGCCCTGCGGTCGAGCGCGAGCCCCTTCGGGTGGGCGGTGTCTGGGTGTTCCGCGACACACGGGTTCCTGTGCGCGCTCTGTTCGAGAACCTCGAGGGGGGGGCCAGCGTCGACGACTTCGTCGAATGGTTCCCGGGGGTGGCTCGCG
>JBDSBS010000324.1:0-3046 GCA_039921435.1 Planctomycetota bacterium
CCGGGCGCACGCATCGGCCGCGGGGGATCGGTGTCGGCCGCGATGTCCTTGTGCTCGCGGCGCTTCTTGGCGTTCTGGATGTACGACGTCGGCATCGCAGCACTGCCGCCGCCACTGCCGCGCGTGACGTTGAAGCCGCAACCGCCGAAGCTGCGCCAGTCCCACGCCGTGATCTTGCCGTCGCCGTCGACGCCGGCGCGGATCTGCATGAGCGCCGAGGGTCGGTTGCCGGTCGTCGTGTGCTCTTCGAAGCGATCGAGCATGAGCTTGACGGGTGCCTTGGCTTCGTGCGCCAACAGGCAGCAGGCGAGGCCTTCGACGCCGGCGCTGAACTTCGAGCCGAAGCCGCCGCCGACGAACTCGGCGTGGATCGTCACGGAGCCAACGTCGATGCCTTTGGCCTTGAGACCTTGCGACAGTTCGCCGCGGATGCCAAACGTCGCCTGCGTGCTGTTCCAGACCTCGAGGTCGTTGCCGTTCCAGCGCGCGACGCCACCGTGCGTCTCGAGCGAGCTGTGCGTCTGCACTTCGGTCCGGTAGGTGCCCGTGTGCGTGACCTTGGCGGCGCCGAGCGCTACATCGAGTTCGGCGGCCTCGGGCCACGGCTCGTCGACGTCGCCGCGGCTGTCGCGCGCCGGAGCTTCTTCGGACATCAGGTAGTCGATCGTGTGCGCCTCGGCCTCGTAGGTAGCGTTGATCTTCTCGATCGCATCGCGCACGCGGTGCAGGTCGCTGCCGGCGACCGCGGCGATGGCGTCGCCGACGAAGCGAACGCGGTTGCCGACTTCCTTGAGTGCGATGACGGCGCCGATGCCGGGCATGCCGCGCGCTTCGTCGAGCTCGAGCCCCGTCAGCTTGCCGCGCGCGACCGGCGAGCGCAGGATCATCGCCTGCAGCATGCCGGGGAACGTCATGTCGTACGAGTACTTGGCGCGGCCCGATGCCTTGGCGATGCCGTCGACGCGGTCAAAGTCGCTGCCGACGACCTTGAACTTCGTCGTCGCGTCCCACGGCGGCGCGTCGCCTTCTTCGGGCGTGACGGTGCGCTTCTCGAGGCGGTCGGGGCCCTTGCCGAGACTCTTGTAGCCGACCTGGATCTCGATGTCGTCGGGCGGGGAGTTGCGGGTGCGTTCGGTCACTTGCCACCTCCCTTCGCCGTGCGTTCGATCGCTTCCATGATGCGGCCGTAGGTGCCGCAGCGGCACAGGTTGCCCGACAGGTCGTGTTGCATCTGTTCGTAGGTCGGTTGCCCGCGCTTCTGTAGGCAGGCGAGCGAACTCATGACCATGCCCGGCGTGCAGAAGCCGCACTGCATCGCGTCGCAATGCGCGAACGACTCGACGAGCGGGTGCACCTTGTCGCCGTCCGAGAGGCTCTCGACGGTCTGCACCGATTGTCCGACGGCGTCCATGGCCAGCATCAGGCAGCTATTGACCGGTTGCCCGTCGACGAGCACCGTGCAGCCGCCGCAGGCACCGCGGTCGCAGATCTGCTTGGCGCCCGTCAGGTCGAGGTTGTTGCGCACGGCATCGAGCAGCGTCGTGCGCGTCTCGACCTTGAGCTTGCGCTTGGTTCCGTTGACGAGCAGTTCGATCTCGTGTTCGCCGGGCCCAAAGCTCTGCGGCTTTCTGGGCAGGCTGGTGGCGGCGGCGGTGATGCCGGTCGTGGCGATGCCTGCGACGGCAGAACCCTTCAAGAACAGGCGGCGGGAGACGCCACCATGCGGATCGGCTGGGACGGTCATGGGCCCTCGGGGGAACGGGGGTAGCGAGCGTCGCAGTCTAGCGGTCGCGGGGGACCGTGGCGACGGAGATCGAGCTTGCCGACTTGCCGTTCGGCAGACGGGTGTGACCAGCCTGTCACAGAACGCTGTGATAAAACGCCGCTGCGAAGCCGGGCGCGCGCTCGTAACTGCGGCGGTTCCTTCGTCGGATGGCAGCAGGAACCGACTTCGGGGAGCCTCGAAGTTCGACCGGCGATGGGCGATGGGACAGTTCGCGCATCGTGCTCGACGGCACGAGGGCGGGTGGCAGCGCATGGCCCTTGGCGTTTCGTAAGCGCCGACGTTCCGCAAGGAACGAGGACCGGCTACCGAGAGATGCTCCGGTTGTGGATGGTGGAGAGTAGGGGAGTCGAACCCCTGACCTCCACAATGCCATTGTGGCGCTCTACCAACTGAGCTAACTCCCCATCCGAACAACCGGTTGCCAACGTTCCGCCGAAGTCGCGACCGCGCGGCGGTGGGGCGTTGGGGAACGCTCCGCCAGGGACACGTGCTCCGATGGGAGCGACGGAACGTAGCGACCGCAGGACGAAGTTCAAGCTCGAACTGCCAGGGGCAGATCCGCGGCCGCGCCGACTCTCCACAGTTGGTGGCAAAGCCCGTGACCCTATGGCGCGGCGGTCTGGGGCCCGCACGTCGCTCGTGGCACAACGCGTCGACATCTTCACACAGCATCGACTGGTGGCGACGGCGAGAAGTCGTTAGGCTCGGTGGCGAACACGTCGACGACCGGTCAGGTCGAGGTCAGCCAATGTGATGCCGGTGCGGTTCCGGTCGGGTTGGCCAAGTCGTTGACGACTTGCAGGGTCGTGGTCGCACCCAGCGTGCGCTGCGGTTTCGAGGCACATGGTCAACAAGGGATCGTTCTTCCAACGTCTGAAGCAACACTTGGGCTCGGGGTCAGGGGTGCGCGTCGACGCTCGCAGCAGTGACGCTCGCAGCGGTGACGCTCGCAGCGGTGACGCTCGCAGTAGTGACGCTCGCAGCGGTGATGCTCGCAGCGGTGATGCTCGCACTGGCGACGTCCGCAATGGGGGTGCGCGAGGCGAAGCGTCCGCGCGCCCGAGCGAGAAGCCGGCTGCCACCGTGCAGCGCGTCGAGCCGGAGCGGCAGAAGCCCAACGGCCGCGAGCTAGCAAACGAGTTCGCGCCGGCCGAAGCGCGTTCGTCGCGCAAGCTGTCCGAACGCGAGGAAGCGCTGATGGCGCTCGGCACACACTTCCAGGAGCTGTCGACGATGCTGCGCGGTTCGCACGCGCGCATG
>JBDSBS010000325.1:0-7629 GCA_039921435.1 Planctomycetota bacterium
GCCTGCGCAGCATGCGCAGCCGTCGAGCTGTATGCACCTTCGATGATGTTGCACGCCGGCATGCCGCCGCGCGCCGCGAAGTTGTTGGCACCGCTACCGCCGACGTTGCCAGCCGTGCAGTGGCCGTGGTCGGCGACGGTATTGGTGCCGCGCACGAGCACTCGGCCGAGGAAGTCCGGGTGCGTCTCCTCGAATGCTTCCGTGATCTCGGCGCGCACGCCGATGCCCACGTATCCGCCCTGCGCCTCGACGTAGTTGGTGCCGAACTGGATGCGGCCGTTGTCATTGTCGAAGCCGATCGGCGTGACCGGGTCGGCCCACGTGACCGTGTCGAGCGACAGCAGCGCCTGCAGTTGCGCCGGCGTCAGCTTGCCGCGGATCATGACCGATTCTTCGCAGAGCTCGGTGACCTGACCGCCGATCTGCTGGATCTGCTCGGCTGCCAGCTGGCGATCCGACTTGGCGGACAGCACGAGGTTGACCTCCATCGCTTCCGCCGACTTGCCGCCGACGAACGCACGCAGCGTGTCGTCGAGCTTGCATGCGTTCGGCAGCGCACCGACCCAGCGCACACACGGCAGCTGGCGCAGGCTCGTCGCGACGCTCGCGTCACAACGAATGAACAGGGCACTGGCGGGCATGAAGTGCAGGATCTCCGCGCCAGCGCCGGTCACCGCATCGCGATACTCGCCCAACACTTGGGTGTGGAACTGCACCAGGAAGAGCCTGGTGCCAGCCGGCGCTGCCATCGCACCGTCGAGCTGCAAGGGGGAAACGATCGGATCGAACTGCGCGAGCACGAAGTGCAGGCGATCGTCGGGGCGCTCGAGCGCGGTCCACGACTGCCCGCCGTTGCGGCTCATCGCCGCGTGCGCAACGCCGCTCTCGGCCCAGCGCCGAATCGTGGTATTGGCCAGTTCGAAGCGGATCTCACCGTTGCGAGCTTCGGCCGGCGCGCGCGCGGTGCTTTCGACTACCTGGGCCGTCGCCATCGAAAGCAGGGACAGAGTGGTGGTGCAGAAGAATGTTGATCGCAGTTGCATGGGAACCAAGCGTGGGGAAAGGGGCCGCCGACTTCGGCGCAGGGCTGGCAGAAGCAGTATGGCTGCTGCTGGCGAGAGAGCAACTGCCTGGCGCCGCTGCGCAACACTCACCTTGCGCCGAGCCGAACTGCAACCGCGTTGCGACGGACGCTTCACCGTGCGAGGTCGATCGAAGACCTGCGACAATTACGGTGCATCCTCGCGGCGAGCGCTTCGTGCGCCGCTCAACCGCCGGCGCCGGACAGACAGAGGCGCAGTGCCGCTGCGGGCCGGTTCATCACGACGAACACGCCCGGCGCCAGGTAGCGCACCGGGGACCCGATCGCGACAACTCCACCGGCGGCAGTCATCGCGAGCTGGCGCAGATCGAACTCGAGCCCGCCCATCGCCAACGTGCCATCGGGCAGATAGAAGGCGCCGACTCCCCAGCCGTTGCCGAGGTGAACCCAAGTCGCGGCGAACTGCGGACCGTGCACGGTCGGTGTCAGGAACACGCCCGGCGGCAGCGTCACCAGCGGGGCCCCGGTCGCGCCAAGGTAGAGACTGTCGGCAGACACTCCGTGCACGACGATGTCAGCCACACCACCCGTGGTGCTGCCGGGCTGTGGCGGCGACAGTAGGTTCTGCTGCACGAGGGCGTGGGCGCCCGTTGCGAGGTGCAAGCGACGCAGCGCCAGCCCACCGGCCTGCTGCTCGGTCGAGAGCAGGTAAGCTCCGGCATCGAGAGTCTGCACCGGATCCAGGCCTCCTGCCGGATAGGGCTGCAGCATCGAACCCGTGCCGGTCAAGTTGACGACGGTGCCACCGAGCGGGGCGAGAGCCACGCGAAACCAGTCCATCTGGTTTGGATCGCCGATCGCGACCGTCAGCACGTCGGCGACGAACTTGGGCAGGATGTGCACACCGATGTAGGGCTGGAAGATCGGATCCGCCGTGATCTGCAACGCCGGCAGCGCGGTCTGCAGGTCCAGCAGATAGAGCTCGTCGCTCACATCGGCGTCGATGTAGAAGAGCCGCGCGCCGTTTTCCGAGAGCAACATCGCGGGCTCGCCGGGATCTTCGGGCAGGTAGCCGGGCTCCTCGTACTTGCTCGCCGGGGGCGGCAGGACCGTGGCAGCACCGGTGGTGCCCGCTCGCCACAACCGCTGCTGGTTTTGCGGCCCATACAAGAAGACCAGCACGGAGCCATCGCGCGACAGCACCATCTGGTCCTTCAAGAACGCGTTCAATGCCCATGGTGGCGTGATGACAACCGGCACCGAACCGTCGGCGAGGCCGCAGCGCCAGAGCGCTTCGTTGCCGCCGCCGAGGCTGCTCTGATAGTACATCGTCGACGGACCGGCCATGACGGACGTCGGCAACACGTCGATGTTCGTGGCAGCCGCGAGGCGATCGGCGCGGCCTGTGCTGGCGAAGGTTCCGCCGTCGAGTCGTACGACGTAGAGGCCGCCAGCGGCGACCGCAACCGCAGCGTGAAGGCCATCGGGTGCAACGGCGATGCGATCGGCGAACGGATCGACGTTCTGTGCGGCACCCGTGCCCGGCCGCTCGAGCACGACCCGCGCTTGTCCATCGGCAGCAACGTGCAGGAAGCCCCAGAACGCGCCGCTCGAACGCTTGTAGCGAAACAGGTGCCCGCCGCCCGGCAGTTCGACGCGCGTGATGTCGTGCCGAACCAGGCGGCGACTCCGAGTCGGATCAAACTCCTGCGCCAGCGTGCGGCCGCTGATCTCGATCGGCAAGAACTCGACGCCTTGCAGCACGACCGTGTCGGGCGCGTTCGGATTGCTCTCCGGCAGCGTGACGATCTGCAGCGACGTCGTCGTGCCCTCGGCGAGGGTGATCGTCTGCGCTTCGAGAGAAGGCGCACACAGCGCTAGAAGCCAAAGGGAACGGATTGGCATGGTCATGTCCAGGTACAGGGTAACAGATGGTCCGGTCGCCCGAAGCAACGGTCGCCGGACCGGGGCGGACGTCGACGCATTGCGGCGCGCCGACCCGACAGCCGCCAAACCTCATGCCGAGGCACTCGGGGGCACCGGCATGCTCGCAAGCCGAACACTTCGGCAAGTCTGGCGTGTGCATCCCGCACACTCGAGAACGCGACGCCGCCGCCAGCGGGTTCATGCACACCCGCACCGGCGACGGCTCGCCGATACCTAGGCCGCGACCTACGGCTGGATGGTCTTGTTGTCCGGGTTGCTGAAGAACCAGTTGCCGTGATCGCCGACGAACGCCTGGCTCGTGATGTCGATCCCGACCAGCGACGGCACGTTGGGCGTCGTGAACGGAGCCTGGAAGACGTTGAGGCCCGTCGTGATGCCACCTGCGTGCAGATACGGCGCGGCACCCAACAGCCAGACGCCCCAGGCGCCGAACGGGATGAAGCCCGTGTTGCTCGTGAAGTCCATGAACATGAACGCCGCAGAACCGGCCGGCGCAAACACCTCGAAGGTGCTCGTCTGGCCTAGCCGCAGGTTGCCCATGTCCATGACCTTCGTAGTCGCCACCGCCGAATCGACGCGGATCACGGGCGCCGTCACCGTGCCGATGTTGACGACCTGCATGATCAGCTGCTGGTTCATCCACTGATTGAGGTTCAACGCCGTGCTGACGAGCGGCAGGTTGGTGCCGTCGAGAAAAAACTGATTGACCGTGCCTTGCACGTCTTCGACCTTGCCGCGCAAGGTCTGGGTCTGAGCGGTGAGCAGCGTCGTGAACAGGACGCCGCAGGAAAGGAAGGGAAGCAGTTGCATCGTGATTTCTCCGTTAGAAGGGGAAGGAACGAAGCAACCAAGGCAACGCCCGTGCCAGGCACGACTCATAGGCGGCGTGCCCACATGCCGAACGATGATCGTCGGTGAGCGTTCATGAAACGAACAGCTCGCTGCCCATCTACGCAGTTCGACCCCGAGGCTCGCTACTGGTTCAAGCCGTGGCGTTTGATCTTCTCGTAGAGCGCCGTGCGCGAGATGCCGAGCGCACGCGCACTCTTCGCTTTGTCGCCGCTGCAGGCCTGCAATGCGGCGACGATCGCGCGTCGTTCCACTTCCTTCAGCGTGACGACGGTATCAGCTGAGACCGCGGCTGCTGAGCCCTCAGTCGGCGCCAGCAGCGACGTCTTCGGCAACTGCAGGTCGACGATTTCGTCGACCTCGCACAACAACGAGGCGCGCGCGACGATGTGGTCCAGCTCGCGCACGTTGCCGGGCCAGCGGTAGTCGAGCAGCGCCGCCTTGGCGATTGCCGACAGTCGCAGGTTGCGGCCGCGCGAAGCACCGTGCCTCTGCACGAAGTGTTCGGCCAACAACACGATGTCAGAGCCGCGTTCGCGCAGCGGCGGGATGAGCAGCTCGACGGCGGCGATCCGGAAGAACAGGTCTTCGCGAAACTCACCGCGCTGCACCATTGCGCGCAGGTCCTTGTGCGTCGCCGCGAGCACGCGCAGGTCGAGCTGCACGACCTCGCTGCCTCCGACGCGCCGAATCGACTGTTCCTGCAGTGCGCGCAGCAGCTTGGCCTGCAGAGCCGGTGGCATGTCGCCGACCTCGTCGAGGAACAGCGTGCCGCCGCTGGCGAGCTCGAGCAGGCCCGGCCGATCGCGATCGGCGCCAGTGAAGGCGCCTTGCACGTGACCGAACAGCTCCCGCTCCATGAGTTCGGCCGGCAACGCCGAGCAGTTCTCGGCGACGAACGGCCCGCGGTGGCGCGCACTGTGTTCGTGCAGTGCTCTGGCGACGAGTTCCTTGCCCGAGCCAGTCTCGCCGAGCACGAGCACCGGCAACTCGAGCGGCGCCAACTTCTGGATCTGCGCCTTCAAATCCCGCATCGACTTACTGTCGCCGAGCAGCAGCACAGCCTCGCGTTTGCTCGAGCGCTTGACCACGGCCAGTTCGCGGCGGCTCGCGGTGAGCTCTTGAGTCAGCGCCTCCTCGCGCAGCATGCGATCGACGGCGATGGCTGCCTGGTCGGCGAGCACTTCGAGCGCTTCTTTGTCTGCCTCGGCGAAGGCGCCGGCCCGACCCGCGTGCTCGACGTAGATCGCTCCGACGGCGCCGCCCGCCGAACGGAACGGCGCGCAGATGGCCGAACGGATCTGCAGGTTGCGGATCGACGGCATGTCCTGCAGGTCGCGATCGGCGAGCCCGTCGGCGCCCGTCAGCGTGCGCTGCAGGTGCATCGCGCGGTGCACGAGCGAGCGGCTGAAGGCCTGCCCGCTTGGCCCCGAGTCCCCGCTCTGGAATTCGCGCCGCATGCCGTCCTCGCGCGCCAGCAGCAAGTAGCCGATGCGGCCGCCACTCAGCGTGATGGCTGCGTCGAGCAGATGTCGCATGGCCTTGTCGAGATCCGTCTCTTGCGCCAGCTGTCGATTGACGGCGAGGAACGTGCGGAACAACTCGCGGCTCGGGCCCGTGTTGGTGGACGTTTGCTCGCTCATGCTGACTTGCGCATCGGTGGCCTTTGCCGGGGGAGCGCGCAGCATGCTCTGCACCTGCGCCGCTTCGGCGCGCACTCTATCGGACTCGGGGGTCCCGATCTCGGTCAGGATCGCCGCCGCGGCATCGGCTTCACCGAGTTCGGCGTGGGCACGCGCCAGCATGACCTGCGCCAACCGCCCCGCGCTGACGTTGCCGAGCGCCATCAGTGCGGTCGAACTGTCGAGCAGCCAGGGCCGCGCGGCCGCGGCATCCCCGCGAGCCAGCGCCACGATGCCGATGTTGGCGGCCGCGATCGCGGCGTGAACGGCATCACCGACGTGCAGGTACATCGTGCGCGCCTCGCGCAATCGCTCGACCGCCAACGCATGCTCACCGAGGTCCTTCGCGATCACGCCGAGGTTTAATTGTGCGCTCGCCGCGTGGCGAACGTGACCGATGCCGAAGAGCAGGTCCGACGCAGCTTGGAAGTGCCCGCGCGCTGTCTCGAGGTCGCCGCGGTGCCGCGCCACGAGCCCCGATGCGGTGTGCACGCTGGCACACACGAAGGGCTGATGCTCGGGCGAGATCTGGTTGCGACACTGTTCGAGCAGGCGCTCGCTCTCGTCGAGTCGACCCGATTGTTCGTGAGCGGCCGCCAGCATCACCAACTCGAGTACGGTGGTGGCGCCCTGCTGCAGCAGTTGCAAGGCCAGATCCAGCTTGCCCGTCGCCAGTGCGAGCTGTGCCCCTACACGCCGGTGGCGCGCAGTCGTCGCCGGCTCCGCCAACGTTGCCAGTTCGCGGGCCGCAGCGGCGATCTGGCCCGTGTCCAACAGGGCCTGCGCGCGCAGCACCGGCAGGCCCCCACAGAACGGCAGCGCCTGGGCCGGCTCGCCGCCGTCGAGAAGACCTTCGGCCAAGGCCGCACGAACCCGCTGCTCGGCCGCCGGATCCGCCGTTGTAGCCGCCTGCCACATTCGGATGGCCTGCTCGCGTCGCCCACTCACCGCAGCGGCTCGCACGCGGTCGGCCGTGGGCATGGCCTGCTCGGCGTCGGTGCGTTCGCCGATCGATTCGAGTCGACCACTGCGCGCGGCGGGCCATGTCCACCGACTGCCCGACGGTACGAGTTCGCCCGCGTGTACGAGCGACAGCAGCAGTGCATGCACGGCCGCGCCGCTCTCCCCCGCACGCCCGGCCAACCACTCGGCTGCGGTCGTCGCTGCTGGGCCTTGCAAGCCAAGACAACTGTGCAGGTGAGCCAAGAGCCGCTCCGCGTCGAGGCGCGGCAGTTCGAGCCGCACAGGATCTCCGCCGCCGCGCACCACGCGCAGTTCTGCTGTGGCCTCGACGAGTTCGCGAACGCCCGCCAGCGTCGCCGCCAGATGCATCGCCAGCGTACGGCGATCTGCCGTGCTCGCCCCGCGCAAGACGATGTCGCGTTCGTCGGCAGAGCTTGCCCGCGCCAATTCCGGCGCAAACAGCAGCACAGGATCCGGCGCCAGGAGAGAAGGTGACGGACGTCCGCTGCCGCCGCACAAGAACTCGAGCGCCGCCTGCGCATCGGGAAAGCGCCGCGCTGGCCGCCGCGCGACGCAGCGCGCAACGAAGCGATCGAACGGCGCCGGCAGGTCCTCGGCGCGCAGATTACCCGCCGCGAAGAAGTCCACACCCGGGAACGTCTGCACGAACCGGGCGAGCGGCGGCCCGCTGCCCGGCCACAGGGCCTGCGCCACCATCGCGCCGATCGAGAACAGGTCGGAGCGCGCGTCGGGGATGCCACCGAGCAGCAGTTCGGGCGCGGCGAAGAACGGTGTGCCGCCGCGACCGCGCGCCCCGCCGCGCACGCCGAGGCCGAAGTCGAGCAGTTGCAGGCGACCGTTCTCGTCCTGCAGCAAGTTTGCGGGCTTGAGATCGAGGTGCAGCACCGAGCGCAGGTGCACGTAGGCGAGCACCTCGAGCAGCTGCTGCAGGATCTCGTGCAGTTCGTCTGGATCAGCCGGCAGCACCCGCAGCGGGTTGCCTTCGACGTGGTCGCGCAACACGAACGCACGCCCATCGGGCAGTCGCCCGACTTCGCGCACGGCCGGGATCGCCGGATGCTGCAGGGACAGCAGCAGCGAGGCTTCGGCCGGCTCGGTGCCCGCGGGAAGAATCTTGAGCACGCG
>JBDSBS010000326.1:0-3110 GCA_039921435.1 Planctomycetota bacterium
GACCAGGGGCTGATCGCCGCTCTCGAACACGAACTGCTGACCAAGGCCGACGGCGTGCTCTACAGCAGCCGCGCGTTCCGCGACAGCGAACGCCACCTGACCGGCGAACGCGCGTTCTTCCTCGACCACGGCGTCGACACGCAGCACTTCGCGCCGCGCGGCCGCACGGGAGCTCTGGCTGGCTACGACTGCAAGCGACCGGTCATCGGCTTCTTCGGCGGCCTCGACGACTTCGTCATCGACTTCGATCTGCTCGAACGACTCGCGGTCGAACGCCCGAACTACAGCCTCGTGCTGATCGGCGACGCGACGTTGTCGATGGATCGGCTGACCCGACACTCGAACGTTCGGCACTTGGGCTTCCGGCCGTACGCGGAAATCCCGAACCTCGGTGCGGACTTCGACGTGTCGATCATGCCGTGGCTCGACAACGACTGGATCCGGTCCTGCAATCCGATCAAGCTCAAGGAGTACCTGTCGCTCGGCCAGGAAGTCGTGACGACATACTTCCCCGAGGTCGAGCACTACCGCGACTTCGTGCACGTGGCGCGCAGCGGCGACGAGTTCTTGCAGCACATCGACGCGGTGGTCGCCGGTGCCAAGGCGAAGGGAGATCGCCAGGCGCTGCTCGGCAAGGCGACATGGGACGATCGCACGGCGGAGCTGCTGGCGTTCTTGGATGGGTTGGCGGCGGCGCGAGCAGGCAGCGCGCAGGCCGGTCCGCGCGCGGCGGTGTAGCGGCGATTGCCCTTTCGGGGCGGCGTCTTCGCGCGAGAGAGTTGCGGTACATCGGAGCCGCGCTTGCCGCGTGTGAGGTGGATCGGGCTACAATGTGTGCTTTTCCACCGATCGACTCCGCCATGAACATCTTCCAAACCACCCTGCTCGCCGCTCTGGCTACCTGCTGCCCCACGATGGCGCAGCGAATGATCACCCTCGACAGCAGCCGCTCCGTGCACGAGGTCAACATCACCACAGCGGTCAAGACGCTGCTGGGCACGGTCAGCGCGAATGCGGCCACGACTGGCGGCTTCGCCTACGACATCGTTACCGGCAGGCTCTTCCTGTCCTCGACGAGCCTCGACTCGCTCTACGTGGTCGACGTCACCAACTGGAACGCCAAGCTCATCGGTGCCTACGGCAACTCGGCACTCGTCATGCACGGCCTCGAGTGGGATCCGAGCACGAACACGCTCTACGGCATGTCCTCGCACGACGGTGGGCTCTACACGATCAGCCAGACGACGGGTGCCGCGACGCTGGTTGGACTGTCGGGCGTGACGAGCTTCTGCAACCTCGTCTACCACCCGTTCAACAACACGATGTACATGACGAACTCAGGTACCGACAGCTTCTACTCGATCGACCGCGCGACGGGTCTCGCGACGCTGATCGGGCCCTTGACCGGCCCGACAAACCCGAACGGGCTGGCCTTCAACAACGACAACGGCCTGGTCTACCTCGTCGACAACAACACCGACAGTCTGTACACGATCGACGTCACGACGGGTGCGGCGACGAGCATCGGCTCGATGGGCAGTGGCAATACGTTGGGCCTTGTCTACATCCCCGGTGTTGGACGTCTCACGCGCGCGGTGCACGGCTGCGGCACCACGACGATCACGCCGACCGGGCATCCGCAGATCGGCTACACGATCGACACGACGATCGGCAACGTCACGGGTTTCCCGTTCGTCGGGTTTGGTCTCTCGAGCCTCGGCATCGCGTTCTGCAGCTGCACCGTGGGACACGAGTGGGCTGTGGCGCTGCTCGGTCCGACCGTCTCTTTCGCCATCCCGCCGAACCCTGGCGTCATCGGCGTGCAGCTCCAGATCCAGGGTCTGGACTTCTTGGGCACGGGCGGTTGCGCGAACCCGATGCTGACCCTTACCGACACGATCACGGTCACGATCGGCTGAAGAGGCTTGGGGAGGCGCGGCCGCGTTCGGGACCTTTCCACGCCCGGTCTCGAATGAGCGATTTGGCTGCCTCTCGCGCCAATCGGCAGGACACGATCGCCTGCCCATGGAATGGTTGCAGAGATCTCTGGATCAATACGGCGGCGCGATCCTCGGCGTGCTGCTGGGAGCGATCGCCATGATCGTGATCTTTGCGACCATGGACGGGCAGAAGGGGAACAAGGGGCCGCGCAAGCGCGGCGACAATCGCCCCCACGACTGATTCGCGGAGCGCCGATCCGTCACCGAGTGGCCTTCTGGCGTGCCGCCGGTTTCGTCTTCTTCTTTCGACTGGCCGCGCGCTTCGGGGGCGCCTTCTTCGCTGCTTCCTTCGCGGGCTTCTTGGTCGAGCGCATTTTCTCTAGAGCTGCCGCGTACATGGCGACGTAGCGCTGGACCGGCATCCTGCGAATCGCTTCGCCGAGCACGGTGAGTGCGACGTCCTCGAGCTTCTTGAAGCGCACGCAGCACTTGCCCATGTCGATCTTCTTGCCCGCGTCGAGCCACGCTTCGCGGAACCAAGTGGCGTGCTCGTTGCCACTCTCGGCGTAGACGCCCATCAGGTAGACGGACATGTAGTTCTTCTGCGAAGCAAGCGCGGCGAACGGCAGCGGTTGCTTTTCGTCGCAGTGGTAGCCCGCGGGAAAGACGCGGTGCGGCACGCAGTAGCCGATCATTCCGTAGTGCATGCCCTCCTCGTAGTCCTTGTCGAGGTTCTTCAGGATCACGTCGCGCACGGCGCCGATGATGGCGCGGCGGTCGGCGGGCATGGACGCCAGATACTCAGCGACTGTCTTGGCCTTCGACTGCATCGCCGCACTCTACGAGACGCGGGCAGCCCACGACCAGGCTGCTGCAGCGAAGCATCGCTCCGATTCACAGCATCGCCAGGCCGGGCGCGCGCGCCGCGAGCCCGGCCAGCCGCACGCGGCACTCGACGAGGGCCGCGCTCTGTTCCTCGGCGCCGAATCGGTGCAGCTTCGTGAACGGGAACGCGCAGCGAGCACCCGTCCAGCGGCGTAGTTCGGCTTCGGCCACGGCGAGCAGGTGCGCGTCGTCGC
Organism: Planctomycetota bacterium; assembly: GCA_039921435.1. GTDB lineage: Bacteria > Planctomycetota > UBA1135 > UBA1135 > UBA2386 > DASVAL01. The sequence goes on from JBDSBS010000326.1 coordinate 3,020, forward strand.
CGGCGGCCGGTCCGCTGAGCTCGCAGCGTACGAGGAAGCGACCGGGCAGCGCTCTTCCCGCGAAGACCTGCGTGCAGAAGATCACTTCGGC
>JBDSBS010000327.1:0-9965 GCA_039921435.1 Planctomycetota bacterium
GAAGAGGGTGAGCGCACAGGTCGCGATGGCTTTCATGCTGGGCTCCCGACAATAGCCGAGCGAGTCGTTCCTCACCTGCACGAGTCCGCGCCGAGATTCGACCGAACCTCGCAGCCAAACGGTGGTCGCCCCCGGCTCCTTGCCGACGATGCTGACGCACCCTTCCCCTCCCACGCTGTGCGGCTTACACCCGACGGCTCGCATGCAGGCCCTCGTCGACTTCCTCGTCGCTCACGGCTACCTCGTCGTCTTCCTATGGGTCTTGGGCGCCCAGGTCGGCGTGCCGCTGCCGGCCATTCCCCTGCTGCTCGCCGCCGGCGCGCTCGCCGGACAAGGGCTGCTCGATCTGACCACGATTCTCGTCCTCGCCGTACTGGCGTCGCTGCTCAGCGACACGGTGTGGTTCCTGCTCGGCCGACGTCACGGCGTGCGCGTGCTCGCCTTGCTCTGTCGCATCTCGCTCGAACCCGACTCCTGCGTACGTCGCACCGAGAGTTTGTTTGCGGCGCGCGGGCCACTGACCTTGCTGATTGCCAAGTTCGTGCCCGGCCTGTCGACCGCCGCTCCGCCGCTGGCGGGCCTCACGCGTATGCCCTTTCTTCGGTTCCTGGTCCTCGACGGCATCGGTGCGCTGCTGTGGACGGCAGCGTTCACGTTGCCCGGCTATCTGTTCAGCGCTCAACTCGAAGGCATCGCCGAAAGCGCCGCACTGACCGGCACGTGGCTGCTCGGCATCTTCCTCGGCACCGTCTCGCTGGTGGTCGTCACGCGCTTCGTCAAGCGACAGGTCTTCTTGCGCAGCTTGCGCACTGCGCGCATCGAGCCCGCCGAACTGCACCGCCTGCGCCAGGAAGGCGCGCCCCTGGTAGTCGTCGACCTGCGGCATCGCGTCGACGTCGAAGCCGATCCGCACACGGTGCCCGACGCGCTGCGCCTCGACGCCGACGAGATGGAGGCGCGGCACTTGGAGATCCCGCGCGATCGCGACGTCGTGCTCTTCTGCACTTGACCCAATGAAGCGACGAGCGCCCGGGTGGCGCTGCTGCTGCACAAGCGCGGCATCGTGCGCGTGCGACCGCTGCGCGGCGGCCTCGCGGCGTGGCGAGATGGCGGTTTCCCAATGCAGCGCCTCGGCGATCCACTGCCGTAGCCGACCCTTCGCGGGATCTCGAGGTCCGGCGCCGTGCGCTCGACGTCCTGCAACTCGCGATGGAAGGTGAGCAGGTGGCGCTGGGCCCGACCGCCCCACGAGCGGGCCGCGTCGATGTTCGTTTGCTTGGCGTGCGTCGCCATGATGCCGCCGCCACACAGGTCGGCGTGACCCATTCGGCGCGCCTGGCGCAGGTTCTCGGCGGCCAGATCGAGGGACGTCTCGGCCTGTCGAGCCGCGGCTATGCCATCGCTGTCGTTCGCGTTCGTGCTTCTCGATCTGCGCGCCGATCTGCTGCAGATCGTGCAACAGCTTCTCCCCGCGGTGACGGTGCAGCGAACTGCCGCAGGCGGTCGTTGAGTTCTTCCAAACTCACTCCACGCGAGACGCTACTCGGTGCAGCTGCTGATCGCCACTGCCACAGTGTCGGCCGGGCTCAGCTCGCGAGTCACACCTTCGTCGTGGCAGTCCGCAAACACTTCGTCGACTAGGCGCAGCAAGTCCTCGGGTCCACGCATCGTCACCAGTCGTTCGCGCGCCCAAACCGGGTCCTTGTGGTACTGGCCGTACTTGATGGCGTGCATACGCACATGGGGCAGCGCCTGCCGTTCGCCGCCGTAGAACGGCACCGCGACCTGCCAGTGTCGGCGAACGGCCGCGCGCTGCTCGGCAGACGTCGGTCGACGCGCTGGCCCGCCAGCGAGCAAGTCGCGAATCTGATCGAACACGAACGGATTGCCGATGCACCCGCGCGCCACGGTGACACCGTCGACGCCGGTCTCGCGCAGCATCGCAACGACGTCGAACGCCGAGAACAGGTCGCCGCTGCCGAGCACGGGGAAGTCGCCCAGGTGGCGCTTGACGCGCGCCAAGAACGGCCAGCGGCTCGGCCCGACGTACTTCTGCGCCACTGTTCGTGGATGCACGGTCACCGCCGTGATGCCGCGCGCGATCGCTCCTTCGAGGATCGTGAAGAAGCGGGCCTCGGCGTCGGGCGAATCGTCGGAGCCGCGCCGCATCTTCACGGTGACTGGCGCATCGCCGGCAACGGCCTGCAGCACCGCCTCGACCATCGCCAGCGCCGTGTCGGGCTCCTGCAGCAACCAGCCGCCACGATGGCGGCCGAGCACCTTGTTGACCGGGCAACCGAAGTTGATGTCGACCACGTCGTAGCCGCCGCGCACGAGTTCGCGCGCCGCGGCCCCGAAGGTCTCGGGCACGCTGCCCATGAGCTGGCCACCGACGGGATGGTCGTGTTCGGGCACCGACAGGATGCGGCGCTGCAGCTTGCCCTTCTCGAGCACGTGTCGGTCGAGCACGACCTCGTTGAGCGCGTAGGGCGCGCCGTGTTCGCGAGCGACCGTTCGCATGGCGAGGTCGCTGTAGCCGCTCAACGCTGCCTGCACGGCGGGCATGCCGATGCTGAGGTTGCCGAGGGTGAGCGGGGCGGACATGGGGCGCAGCAGAGTGCCGTTCGGAGGGTGAAACGTAAAGGTGCGGCCGCCACGACATCGCCGTCCTGACCTTCGCCGCGGCTCGCGAACGTCGGATGAGTGAGCCGCCAGCGGTCTGAGAGATCAGAGTGCCTGCCCCAGCAAAGTGCAGTCACCGTCAGCCCCCCACTCACCCTCGGGTGGACGAACCTAGACCGGCCACGGCGCCGCCGTGAAGGCAGCGAGGCGCTGTGCGAAGCCTGGCGCATCGAGCACTGCATCGGCCTGCTGAGCGAGCTCAGCACAGCGCAGGTAGTGGGCACGATCGCGCATGCGCTGCTCGCCGTTCACGAGTGTGAAGTTCGGCTGTAGACCGTTGAGCCAAGCGAGGAACGCGAGCCCCGCCTTGTAGTGCTGCGTCGGCGCTTCGAACACGTGGCGACCGAGTTCTTCGCAGCGTTCCAGGCGCTCGAGAAAGCCACGGCTGTTACCGACGGCGAGGCACTGAAGCGCTTGCCGTGTCGGTCGCGCAATCGCGTCCAGGATGCCCAGCAGTGCGTGACTGAAGTCGCCGAGCGCCACGCGTCGCGAACCAATCATCGTCGAGCGACTCGGCGGCTTGCCATCGCCGAGCAGCATGCGGCCGAAGTGGAAGTCGTCGCCGGTCAGCACGATCTGCTCGCGCGGCAGCAGTTCGGCGCGCACACGCACTTCGAACGCCGCATCGAGCAGCGACAGCTTGCAGCCGCGCACGACGGCGGGATCGAGCGCCATCACGCGATGGAAACTCTCCCCCGGGAAGTAGCCACGCAGCGCTGGCAAGAACATCTCGCCGAGCCAGTGCACGAACACGGGGCCCTGCACCTGCCGCACGATCGCCGCGTAGACCTCGACGTAGTCGTTCTCGCTGGCGCCCTGCGCGCACAACCACGGCATCGGCAGGATCACGGGGATGCCACCGTGCGAGCTGATGAACGCACACTGTTCGACGACTGCATCGACGAGGTCGGCTTTCGAACGTATGGCAGCCAACTGGTCCGTGCCAGCGCCGGCGCAGAAGCCGTTCGCGAGCTGCAGCTTCCCGCACTCGGCGATGAGCCGGCTCGCCGCGGGCCACCCGATGTAGAAGCGCTGCGCTGTGTCCATCGCCTCGGCGATGCCGATGCCGTGCGCGTCCATCGCCGAGCGTAGGCGCATCGTCGCCGCCCAATCGATGTGTTCGACGATGACCGCGGGAAGGCCGGGCTGGGCCACACTGTGGCCGAGGCGCTCGTAGCCCGAACGCATCACCACGTGCAAGGCGGCATAGCACAAGCGCAGCACGGGTTCGGCAGTTTGCATCAGAACTTCTGCACGAGGTAGGCGACCAGCGACACGACGATCACCGCCATCGCCACGACGAGCGAAGCACTCGCGAACACGGCGCGCCACCCACGCGGCCGGTCCTCGCCGAGGTACACGTGGCTTCGTTGCAGCAGCAGGAAGCCCAGGTAGGCGATCGGCAACATCGCGCCGCAGACGATCGTCGTCGGCACGGCGAGCCACACGGGTTGGTCGGCCCACAAGAACGGCGCGAGTGCACCGGGGATCGGGATCAGCATGCACAACCGTTGCTTCCAGCTGCCGAACGGAAACCCGAACCACTCCATCGCGACGAAGCCGCAGACGACCATGTGCAGCGTGATCGTGCTCAGAGCCATCGCCACCATGCCGAGGTCGAACAGAAGGCGCCCGCTCTTCGGGCCAATGACGTCACCGAGCACGCGCGCCAGTATCGCCACCGCGCTCTTCTGCGACACCTCGACGCCTTGCTGGTGCAGCGTGTTGGCCGCCGCGATCAGCAGCAGCGCGGTCGCGAGCAGATAGGGCACGAGCATGCCCGCCAGCAGATCGAAGCGCGCCAGACCGCGGTGTTCGCGGCCCCAGCCGCGCGCCAGCAGGCTGTACGGATACAGCAGCAGCATGTTGATGCCGACGGCGGCCGCGAGCCCGCTGACGACCAGCTCGATGCTGCGGATGCCGGCGCGCGCGGGCGGCAGGCTCGGCACCAGGCCGCGCACGACAGCGCCCCAGTCGGTCGACGTGTGCAAAACGACCCAAGCGAGACTCAGCACGATGCCCCAGACGGTGTACTTGAGCAGCCGTTCGTACGCGCGCACGAGCCGCGAGTTGGCGCCATACAAGAACGACAGCGCGATGGCCCACACCAAGACGAAGGCACTGGCGAGGCCCGGGTGCACGCTGTCGTGGCCGAGCACCGCCGCCGCGTCGACGAGCGCTGCCGCAGCCAGGTTGTACTGTGGAAAGTGCCAGACGAACGACGCCAGCACCGCGCCACCGGCCCAGCCCCATGCGAGCCAACGCCCCGCGTATGTCGCCATCGCCGGCAGTGGCCGTTCGCCCGTCGACAACGTCTGGTGCGAAATCACGCCCATGACGAGCACGCCGAGCACCATGCCGAGCGGCGCCACCCACAGCAGTTGGTAGCCGAACACGGCCCCCGCGAAGAGGCAGCTCGCCGCCGTGCCGCTGCCGAGCGTCATCGCACTCTGCAGGTAGCCTGGCCCGATGAACCGCGCATAGCCGAGCCACCGACGCAGCAACGGCCCGTTCGCCAGCGCCGTGAGCTCGGCACGTTCGGCCGCGAGCCGCGCGGAATCCGTCTGCGCCGCTTGGCGCAGACCGGCGCGCACCCGCTGCAGTTCCGGCTGCTTCACGATTCGGCTCCCGTGCGCAGCGCCTTGATCGTCGCCGCCTCGGGCATCGCCTTGTAGTGCGGGTCGAGGGGATAGCAGCCGCTGACCATGCCGTTGCGCGGCGCTGTCGTGCAGTCGCTGAACGTGCGGCACAGGCGCTTTCGCTGCAGGGGTCGGCCCGCGAGCAGGTCGCGCGGGAGTTCGGGATAACTGAGCAGCATGCGACCGAGACCGACGAAGTCGACGTGGCCGTTGGCAACCTCGTGCTGGGCCACGTTGCCGAGCCACTCCTGCAAGTACGTGTAGCCCGTGCCGACGAGGCGCAGCTCCGGCACCGCAGCCTTGGCTTGTCGCACGACATCGAGGTGGGCGCGCACGAAGCGCAGCGGATCATCGGGCGGCTGGTAGCCATCGCTCGGCGGATAGGCGGCCGGTCGCTGCAGATGCGGGTTGTGGTACGGCGAACCCAGCGTGACGTTGACGAGTTGGATGCCCAGTTCGTGCAAGCGGCGCAAGAACGCGAACGGCTCGGCGAGGTCGAAACGCTGCGGGTCGTTCTGGTCGACGCCAAAGCCGTGCACGTACGGCAGCTCCGTCGCCATCGCGCGGCCGATGCCGGTGTCGGGGTCCTTTTCGAACGGCACGGTGTCGGCGAGCGAGACGCGCACGCCGATCGCGAGGCTCGGGCACTCGACGCGGATCGCGGCGACGATGCGTTCGAACAAGCGAGTGCGCCCGGCAAAGTCACCGCCGTACGGCCCCTGGCGCGCGCGCGCACCGAGCAGTTCGTGCAGCAGGTAGCCGTGGCAACACTTGACGTCGACGAAGTGGAAGCCGACCGACTGCGCGAGCTTGGCGGCGCGCACGAAGTTCTCGCCGATGCCCTCGAGCTCGCCGTCGGTCAACACGAAGGCATCTGCCGAGAACGGGTACTTGCGTGCCAGCACCGGATGCTCGAAGCCGAGCAATGGTGCGGGCAGCCCTTCTGGTCGCGCGAAGCGGCCCGAGTGAGTGAGCTGCAATCCGACCAACTGAGCGTCGGGCCGCAGGCCCGCGCTCGCGGCACCGGCATGCAACTCGGCGAGGAGACGCGCGAGGTCACCGACGACGTCCAGGCGCGGTTCGAGGTAGAGCTGGCAGGCATTGGCGCGCCCATCGCGCTGCACGGCGAATGCTTCCCCGCCCCAGACGAGAGCTGCACCCGACGCACCGAAGTGCCGCCATCGGCGCAGCGTCAGTTCGGTCGGCTGGCCATCGGCTGTGCCGTCCCAACCTTCCATCGGATGACACGCGAAGCGGTTGCTGAGCGTGTGGCCGCACACCTCGATCGGCAGCGCGAGCGCACTCGTCGCTCCGCCCACTTCGCTGTCGATGCCCCACGTCGCATCGATCGCCTGCAGGTGTACCCGCAAGTCGTCGACCGAACGGAAGTGTCCTGGGGATGGATGGCGCACGGCCGGAACTGTGCCGCTCGAGCCGCCCGCCTGCCAGGACCGAGCCGGCGCCGAGCCGTCAGCGCTGCCCGCCGCGCTGCCCTTCGTGCCCTTTGCCACCGACCGACTGCCCGGCACGACGCCATGGCCGTATCCTCGCCGAGCCCGAACCGAGGCCCACCATGACCAACCGCTTGCGCCTGCTGCTCCTGCTCGCCTTCGCCATACCCGCGTCGGCCCAGCGTCTCGTTCTGGCCACGAACGACAACGACACGTTCAACCCGGGGTCGGCGATCGGCTGGCCGAGCAGCACCGTCGCGATGCGCTTCCTGCCCTCGGCGAACATGACGGCCACCGCAGCCGAGATCTTCACGGGCAACGGTGCGGGCACCAACCGGCTAGCGATCTGGAGCCACGACGCGGTCAACGACCGACCGCTGGTCCCGCTCGCGCCCGCGGCCAGTTGGTCGATGCTGCCAGTGCGCTGCTGGCAGGGCACGACACTGGCCACCCCGATCCCGTTGGCCGCGGGCCAGACCTACTGGCTCGTGTGGGACGTCGTGAACTTCGCCCAGAACTCGGTCGCCGCGTCCAGCACGCCGGCCAACGTCGAGGTGCGCGTGTCGAGCAACGGCGGCACTTCGTGGAACGCGTCGGTGACGTGGGCCGCCAAGCTGCGCATCTACGAAGCGTCCGCGACCGGCGCCATCACGGCCTACGGCACGGCCAAGCCCGGCGTCTACGGCAACCCGAGCATCGGTGTCTCGGGCTGGCCGACGGTGGGCAACCCACTCGACGTGTGGGTGCACGACACCGCAGCGGCGACGCCGTGCCTGCTGATCGTCGGTGTGCCAACCAACATTCCGCTGGGGTTCGCGACCCTCTGGGTCGACCTCCAGGTGACGGTGTTCCTGAGCACGCTCTACGTCAACAGTCCCGTCTGGCGCGGCAGTCTGAGCCACACGCTGCGCGTGCCAAACACACCCTCGGCGGTCGGCTTTCCGCTGAGCTTTCAGTGGGGCATCTTCGACGGTGCGGCCGCCGAGGGGCTCTCGCACACGGCGGCAGTGACGGCACTGCTGCAGTAGTGCGGCAATCGCGGCCTCGCCGTTCGGCGACGACACGCGAGCCCGGCGAGGGCCGTCATGCTGTGCCCGGTCGAAGCGGCCCAGATCGCGACGGCCAACGACCTGCACTCTTGCGCTCCTCTCTCGACGTTACGGCGCGGTCCTGCGGCTATCGGTTGCCTGGACTACCGCTCGTCGGCCCGACGACGCTTCCCAGCCACAGGATCCCGATGTATTCGCATTCCACCGCGGCCGCCGCGTTCTGCTTCGTCGTCGCCAACGCCGCCATGTCGGCCCCGTGTCTGTGGCCGAGAACACGTTCGACCAGATGACGAGGTACGAATCGTTCGTGACGTCGAAGGCTGCCAACGGATCACGATCGTTCGGCTGGGTCAGCAGGTTCAAGCCAAAGGCGATGACCGGCGTCGAACCGGACCTTGTAGCCATCGGCACCGCCCCAGAGCTCGCCATCGAGCATGTGCAACCCGGCCGTGCGGCTTACCACATGGGGGCGTCGGGCGGAACGGCAGTCTCGCCTTTGGCCGTCGCGCTGTTGGCTGCCTGCAAGTGCGGATCTTGTTGCGCCAGGAGCGTGAGCGACAGGGAGAGCGACACGAACAATCGGTGCATCATGGGCGTCAGGTAGGGCGAGGACGGTGTTGGCGCCTTCAACGACAAGCCGCCGGCGACGTGACACAGCCACCGCAAAGAAGCGCCGTGCCTGGCTCAGCAACCGTTGTGAGTCGGGGGACGGACCGAGCAGCCTTCGTCGGCCCAGCCGCGTCGGAACGCCTCCGGATCGGCCTGCGCATTGCCCTCACGCCCCCAGGGCAAGCACGATTGCGGCAGCACCACCCTCAGCCCTCGGCGACGACCCGCAGGCGGGCCGCGTGGCCCCCGAGGGCGTGGCCGTAGCCCGGTGCTTCGAGCACACTCGCGAGCGACACTTCCCCACCTTCGATACGCAGCGCGGCACCCGCGCCGAGCGGGCGATACAGGTCGGCGTGCACACGAGCCGCATCGGCGACCAGTGCTTTGGGCAAGTGATCGAGGCCGCGAAAGTAGTGGTGGCCATTGCGCTCGACGTGCGGCAGCCCGAGCACGGCGGCCGTGACCAAGTCCTGCTGCAGCGGCAACACCCCTATGTTGGTCAAGTCCTCGCCAGTTTGGAACCGCCGCTCGTCGCGCTTGCAGAGGCCGAAGTTGCAGAGCGCGCGGAACACACCCTTGCAGTTCTTGACCGACACGCCGCGGTAGCCGATCGACAGCGCCCGCGGGAAGCTGCTCGGCGTTGCATCGGCTTCGTCGAGGATCAGCGGGGCGAACGCGGTGACACGCGCGAGGTCGCGATGGTGCGCCTTGGCAAACGTCGCGGCTCGCGGCAACGGTTGCTCGATCCAAGCGACGGCTCGCAACAACTCGCGGCCCGCGGGCTCGGTGGCTACGGCTTCGAGAAGGTCCGCGAGCTGCGCCAGGTCTTCGAACTGCTCGTTGCCGTCGAGCGTGAGGCGCAACGCGAGGTCGCGTTCGGCGAAGAACGCCGCCAGGTCTGACAAGCGCGCGCGGTCAGCAACGTGCCCGGCGCCGACCTTGACCTTGAACCAGCGCAGTCCGTACGCAGCGAGATCCTGTTCGAGCGTCTGTGGCAGACCGTCGTCGACAGCGCGTCCCGAGTCGAGGTCGCGCGTGCGCAGCACGTCGAGCATGCCGATCGTATGCCGCACGGCGATGCGCGCGCGCGGCTTCGGCAGCGCGGCTTGCCAGTCCCAGTCGGCGAGTTCGCCGTGCACGTCACCGGGGTGAAAGCCAAACACATCCGCGCGCAGCGCCGCCGCGAACGGCTGCGCCGCGGCTCGGCAGGCGGCATCGAGCACCGCGCGTTCGAGCAGCGCCGTGCCAAAGCCGCGCACGAGCAGGTCCGGTGCATCGTCGGGCCGGCTGCCGACACGTTCTCGAAAGACATCGCGCCAAAGGTCGAACGGGGTCGAGGGCGCCTTCCCATGCGCGGTGCCTGCCGCAGCCGCCGCAACCGCCGACGCGTACAGCTCGTCGGCATCTTCGCGCGGCGTCGCCTGTGTGTCCTTGCGAAACCAGCGCGGCACCATGAGGTCCGCGGACCAACCGTGCACCGCGAGCCCAGCCTCATCGACGCAGGTCGTGCGGCACGTCAACAGCTCGGCCTCGGT
>JBDSBS010000328.1:0-2915 GCA_039921435.1 Planctomycetota bacterium
GCGCACGTGCCTGATCGACATGCACGGGGCGGCCGCGCTGACCGAGGGCGCGGAGCCAAACCAATCGCCTGCGACTGCCACGCCCATCGTGCTCGGCTTGGACGTCACCGGCACGGCCCAATCGGGCAACGAACCCGACTGGTACGCCTTCACGATCACGGCCCCGACGACAGTGGGCGCCATGGCCCAAGGCACCGGCGCGACCCCGCTGGCAGGCTCGACGCTGCGCGTTTGGGACGCCAACGGCAACACCTACGGCAGCGGCTCGGGTGGTGCGACGACGCACGGGCGCCTGATCACGACGATCCTCGTGCCTGGCACCTACTACCTCGAGATCGCGGGTTCTCAGTTCGCGTTGAGCGGCGACTACATCCTGCACACGGGGGCATGCAGTCCGGTCTACATCCAGAGCAGCACGCGCGTCGAACCCGCGTCGACGAACGCATGCGTTGGTTCGGGCGGCGATCGACCGCTGCTCGGGTACCTGCCAGGCGAAACGCCAGTCTTCAATTCGACGTTCGTCACGCGCATCGAGCGCACGATCCCGTCGTCCTTCGCAGCCATCATGTTCGGCCTGTCCAACACGACGGCCGTCAATGGCATGGTGCCCTTGCCGGTCTTCCTCGCCAACGGCGGCCTCGATGCCCAGGGCAACGTGACGCAGTGCCTCATCCGCGTCGATCCCGTCGTGCTGCTGCTCGTGATCACCGATGCGACGGGCACCGGCGAGTTCGCCTGGACCTTCCCGTTTTCGGCCCCCAACCTCGGCACCAAGATCTTCGAACAGGCCCTGTGCTTCGATCCGACGCTGAACGGAATCGGCCTGTCGGTGTCGAACGACGCGTCGTTCGTGGTCGGCGATCTGCCGTTTTGATCTGAGTTGCAGGGTTCCGCGGTCGCGATGCGGTGCTACCGCCAGAGCTCGCGGCGAAGCGAGGTGCGCCTCCGTCGGCGGCGAGCAAAGACGCCGCCTAGTAGTCGGAAGTCAGGGCAGCGTCTCGGTGCCGGCGTCGGTGTCGAGCCGCTTCAGGTTCGGTTTCCCTCTGCGGCTCGACAGTACGCAGAAATCCGCTCGATCAGCCGACCCGATCCCGCAGCCGCAGCTGCCCGCACGCCGCCTGCGCATCGGGCCCCGACGAATCGCGGATCGTCGCCAGGATGCCGCGGTTCTTGACGGCGCGCACGATCTCGACGATGCGCTCGCGCGATGGCGCCGAGAACGGCAGGTCCTCGACGGGGTTGTAGACGATGAAATTGAGGTAGCCGCGCACGCCCTGCACGAGCGCGCACAGCTGGTCGATGTCGGCGTCGCTGTCGTTGATGCCGGCCAGCAGCGTCCACTCGAACTGCACGGGTGTGCCGACTTCGCGCGCATACGCATCGGCCGCCGCGACGATGTCGGCGATCGGGTCCTTGTGGGCGCGCGGCAGCAGTTCGCGCCGGCGTTCGTCATCGGCCAGGTGCAACGACAGCGCGAGGCACGGCCGCACTTCGTAGCCGCGCATGCGTTCGATCGCCGCGACACCGCCGATCGTCGAGAACGTCTGCCGCCGCGGCGAGATCAACACCTCGTCCTTGATGCGCGCCACGGCCCGCATGACGGAGTCCAGGTTATGCGACGGCTCCCCCATCCCCATGAACACGATCCGGTCGATGCGCATGACGCGCCGGGCGTGCACGATCTGCTCGACGATCTCGTCGGTGGAGAGATTGCGTTCGACGCCAAACAACCCCGAGGCACAGAAGCGGCAGCCGACCGCGCAGCCCACCTGCGTCGAGACACAGCACGCGCCGACCGGCATCGCTACGGTTTCGACCTTCTTGCCGTCGTTCAAGCCGAGCAGCAACTTGACCGTGCCGTCCTGCGCACGCACCGTCTCGAGCACGGTCGTCACGAGCCCCGCCGCGAGCCACTGCTGCAGCGCCTCCTGCTCGCTCCGCGACAGCCGCAAGCCCTGCTTGTCGAACTCGAACACGGTCGGCTGCCGGCCGCTCGCGATCAGGCGGCGCGCCACCAGGGCCTTGGCCGCCGGCAATGCATGCGCGAGCCCGGACAGGCCCGACCGCACAACGTTGGCCGGCGTCGCGCTCACTCGTCGTCACCCTCGTCGTTCCACGCCGACAGCACGAACCGCACTTGACCAGTGACGCCAGGCGAGGTCTTGCTGTCGAACGGGATCACGATCTCGACCTTGCCCCCCGCGAGTTCCGTCGGATCGACCTTCTTCGTCGCGGCGCGCACCGATTGCCCCTGCCAACCGTACTTGACGCCCCACTCACCCTCGCCGGTCGGCTGCACGATCTCGAGCACGAGCGAATCGCGGAACAGGTAACCACCCTCGTAGTGCTTGTCGAACCACAGCGTGCGCGAGATCTCGTAGTCCGGCACGCGCAGGCCGAGCGTCATCGCATAGGCCAGCGACTTGCGGCGTTTGTTGACGCGCGCGCGGTTGGCGAGGAACACCGTTGACAGGTAGTGCGTGCCGTTGGTCTTCGGGTCGCGCTTCCAGTCGACGTGCGAAACACAGGCGACCGAGTCTTCTTCGGCGGTGCGTCGCGTCAAGTACCACATCTTGCCGCGCGGCGACGCCAGCAGTTCGATCTGGTAGAGCGCGTTCACCTTGCCCGCTGCGTCGTCGTCGACGAGCTCCTTGGGCACCCGGATGTCGTCGATGTCGAGATGGATGTCGACGCGCACGTCGCCGAACAGGAAGCGCGTCAGGTTCTGGTAGGACTCTTCGCTGTTGACGATGCCGAACACGCCCGAGTGCGCGCGGTAGGTGAACGCCTTGGCGCACGCCTCGCTCGGCGTGCCGTCGTCACGAATACCGCGCAGGGTCGCGTTCTCGATGCGCACGAGGCCATCGCTGCCGTGCCCCACGAATGTGCGCGAGAGCCCCATGCCGGCTTCGTAG
>JBDSBS010000329.1:0-20313 GCA_039921435.1 Planctomycetota bacterium
TTCGCAACATGCTGCTCGGCGGCAGTGCGGGCGCCTTTGCCGGCATCCTCGTGGCGCTGATGCGGCGGCGGCGATTGCAGCGGGCGATGGCGGCAAACCGCGATGCGGGCGCTGAGTGAGCCGCCTCCACTGCTGCGCGCGGCGACCGGACTACAGACCCAACACCAGCTCGATCGCGTTCAGCGGCACGATCGTCGGCGTACCAGCCACGAGGTCGAGGCGCACGCCTTGGAACGTCAGTGCCGTGCCGATCCAGGAACTGGCGGCAGGGATCGCAATCGAATAGCTGCCCGCACCGGTGAACAACACCGGGCTCGGCGAGAACTGGATCAGAAGTTCGCCGCCGAACAGCGGGACGGCGGGATTCAGCAGGCCGCCGGGCCCGTACGCGAGCATGGTCAACAGCGTGTTTGCATTCGTGGCGATGGCACCCTGCCAAGTCGTGCCGAGCACCGGCAACGTCAGGCACGTGAAGTCGATCGGGTTGACGTTCGTGCCATTGTAGTAGCCGCAGGACGCGTTCGACGGTGCGTTGAACGCCAGCGTGTCGACGTTGAAGTCACCGACGAAGTCGATCTGCAATTCGTTGAACAGTGTGTTCGTGAAGCCGAAGTAGTTGTTGGGCTGGGATTGAACCCACGTGCCCGAGAACGAATCGACGGTGACACCCTGCAGCATCGCGCGCACGACCGACGGCCCGGTGTTGCCAATCTGGTGATAGACGAAGCTGAGGTCCGTGAGCGGAACCGCGAACACGATGCGCAGTGTGTTCGGAAGGCCACTGAAGTCGTTGGTCAGGAAGCCGCCGACCAGGTTGTTCGACATGCCGGTCGTGAAGTAGCTCGCGTGACTCACCGTGATGAACGGAAACTGATTGGTCACCGGCGCGAAGTTGGGCAACACGTTGGCGCCAAAATCGATCACCTGGCCCGGGTTCGCGAGTCCCGAGTTCTGGGCGATGATGGCCTGGGCAGCGGCCGCATTCACGAAGTAGCAGGCGGCGAGAAGGGTGACGATGGGAATGCGCATGGTTGGTGCGAGAGTGAGCCGGGCCGGCGGACACCGGCGGACGCAGCGTAGCACAAGGCCCCGCGCCGATCACACGCCAGAGCGAGGTCACGCGCCACACCGGGTTCCTTCCAGTTCGCGCAGCGTGCCGCGCGGATCATGGGCATGATGCATGGCCATGACACGGCGCACCCCCCGCTTCCACGCTGCCGCAGCGACCGCCCTACTGCTCGGCTCCGTCCTTGGCCAGACCGAGCCGGCCGTGGCTTGGCACCGGCTCGAACTGCCGTCGGTGCGCGGTGCCATGGCACCCGAAGTGACGGCCACGTCAAACGGCGCCCTGCTGACATGGCTCGAACCCGTCGAAGCCACACCGGGAGCGTTCGCGTTGCGTCTGCGGCCGTATCGCGATGGCCGCTTCGACGAGGCGAGGAGCGTCACCGAAGGCAGCTCCCTGTTCGTCAACTGGGCCGACTTTCCAAGCGCCGTTGTGGCCGGCGACGGCTCGTGGTTCGTGCACTGGTTGCGGCGCGGCGGCCGCCGTCAATACGGCATCGAGTTGGCGCATCGGCCTGTCGACGCCCTCGGGTTCACGTCGCTCGGGCATCCGCACCGGGTCGGCATCCACGGCGAACACGGCTTCGTGTCGATGCTCGCCGAAGACGCCGGCGTGCGCATCTTCTGGCTCGATGGTCGCGACTACGAAGAGCACAAGCGCATGCAGCTGCGCTGCACTACGGTCGTCGGCGACCAGTTCAGCGACGAGCAGGTGCTCGACCCCGACGTCTGCACGTGCTGCCAGACCAGCGCTGTGATGACGGCTGCCGGGCCGCTCGTGGTCTACCGCGGTCACACCGGTGAGGAAGTGCGCGACATCCTGATCGTGCGGCGCCAGGGAAATGGGTGGACCAGCCCACAGACCGTGGCGGATGACCATTGGGTCGTGCCCGGCTGCCCCGTCAACGGCCCGGCGGTTGCCGTCGCCGGCCAACACGTGACCGTCGCTTGGTACACGGGCGCCAAGGACGGCACCGGCGTCAGAATCGCCTTTTCCGCCGACGCGGGCGCGACCTTCGCCAAGCCCAAATGGGTCGACCGCAACGCACCGATTGGCCGCGTCGACATCGCCTCGACCGAGCGCGGCTTCCTGCTCGCGTGGCTCGCCGCCGACGGGGATCATGTCGCAGTGCGCACCCAGGAGTGGAGCGTCGCCGATGGCCCGGGCGCCGTGCGCGACGTAGCTCGCGTCCAGGCGAGCCGCGATTCGGGCTTTCCGCGGCTGGCCGCCACACCGAATGGCCCGCTGCTCGTGTGGACGGAAGCCAGCGGCATCTGCGCGGCGCGGCTGGGGCACTTGGGGCGCTGACGTTCGGGGCCCGAAAGCGCCGAGCTCGGCTACACTGCCCCGCCCTGCTCGCCCCAGCAGCCCACTCTCCCATGCGCCACATGTTGCTAGCCGCTTGCGCCCTCGCCGCGGCATGCTCGAAGCCGAGCCCTTCCGTTCCCGATGCCAACGACGCGCACAGCTACGAAGTGCGCGACTCTGTTCGCGCCCGCAAGGAACGCAATCGAGCCCGGCAGTCGGCCAACGCCGACCCAGCCACCCACGCCGCCCCCAGCGGACCCGACGAAGCGCGCCTGTGGCGCCTCATGCGGTGGCGCGATGAGAACGGCGTGTTCGACCCGGCCGCCGTCGAGCAGGCGCGGCAAGAGCGCGCTGCGAACGCCGCCTACCACGACGCGATCGACGATGCGGGCATCGGGCGCTACGGCTGGGTCGAGCGCGGCCCGAGCAACATCGGCGGCCGCACGCGAAGCCTCGTCATCGATCCGGGCAACCCGAACCGGATGTGGGCCGGCTCGGTCGGCGGCGGCGTCTGGCACAGCACTAACGCCGGCACGTCGTGGTCGCCCGTCAACGACCAGCTCGGCAACCTCGCGGTCTGTTCTTTGGCCCTGGTGCCAGGCTCGCCGGCGACGCTGTACGCGGGCACCGGCGAAGGCTTCTACAACGGCGATGCGATCGTCGGCAAGGGCATCTACAAGTCGGTCGACGGCGGCGTGACGTTCGCGCAGTTGGCCGCCACTGCGTCGTGGTCGTACACCAACCGCATCGCTGTCTCGCCAAGCAGCACCACCACCTTGCTGGCGGCCACCCGTTCGCCGGGCGGCATCTACCGCACGACCAACGGCGGCGGCACGTGGACTCAGGTGCGCAGCGCGACTGCGTGCATGCAGGTGGCGTACGACCCCAACGACGGCAACAAGTGTACAGCGGACATCTATGAGAGCAGCGTGCACCGCGTCGTCTATTCGACCAACGGAGGTGCTTCGTGGAGCGACGCGGCATCCGGGCTGACGAGCCAAGCGGGCACCAGCGGCCGCATCGAACTTTGTTATGCGGCGAGTGTGGCCAACATGGTCTACGCGTCGTGCGGCACCAACGGCGGCTTGATCTGGCGAAGCACCGACGGCGGCGTCAATTGGGTGCTGCAGACGATCTCGGCGGGTTCGGGCGCCGCTTGGTACTACAACACGCTGTGGGTCGATCCGACCGACGCCAACTTCCTCGTCACTGGCGCCTACCACCTCTACAAATCGACGGATGCCGGCGTCACGCTGACGCGCATCAGCAACGGCTACATCAACACGAGCCAGCCGCACCCCGACCAGCACCAGCTGATCGCCGATCCTGGCTTCGACGGCACGAGCAACCGGCGCGTCTACTCCACGAACGACGGCGGCATCTACACGGCGAGCGACATCTACACGGCGTCGCAGACGAGCGGTTGGTCGCGCAAAGAACAGAGCTATCGCGTCAGTCAATTCTATGGCGCCGCCGGCGATGGAACGTCGGGACGCATCACGGGTGGCACGCAAGACAACGGCCACCTGACGCTGCAAGCGGGCAGCAATACGGCGTCCTTGACCTATGGCGGCGACGGCGGCTTTGCCGCGATCGACTGGCAGAACCCTGCCTACATCTACGGCGAGTACGTCTACGCACAGGTGCATCGCTCGAGCAACGGCGGCACTTCGGCAAGCTACATCGACGGCGGCATCAGCGAGGCCGGCAGCGCGGCCAACTTCATCGCGCCGCTGCTGCTCGACCCCAACGACCCGCTGCGGCTGTTGGTCGGCGCGGCGAGCCTGTGGCTGACGACGAACGCGCGCGCTGGCACCGTCGCCTGGACCGCGATCAAGCCATCGATCGGCTCCAACATCTCGGCGATCGCCGTGGCACCCGGCAACTCGGACATCGTCTGGATCGGGCACAACGGTGGCCAGATCTACAAGACCAGCAACGGCACCGCGACGAGCCCGACTTGGACCGCCGTCGACGACAACGGCGCCGTCAATCCGCTGCCCAACCGCTACATCCAGCGCATCGTCATCGACCACACCAACAGCTCTTCGGTGTACGTCGGGCTCGGTGGCTTCTCGGGCGACAACCTGCGCAAGACGAGCAACGGCGGCACTTCGTGGGTGGACCTGACCGGCAGCGGCGCCACCGGTTTGCCTTCGGCACCCGTGAACGGCATCGCGCAGCACCCCGTGCTCGCCGATCGCCTCTACGTCGGCACCGAGGTCGGCATCTTCGCGAGCCAGGACGGCGGCCAGACGTGGTCGACGAGCAACGATGGCCCGGCCGACGTGTCGGTCGACGAAGTCGTGTTCATGCACGGCTCGACGACGCTGCTGGCGGCGACGCACGGCCGCGGCCTGTGGACGATCGACATCCGCGAGCCGATGGTCGCGCAACTGGGACCCGGTTGTGCGGGCACGAACGGCGTGCCCGCGCTGTCTTCACAGCCGCCGCGCTTGGGCCAGAACGTGGCGCTGACCTGCTCCAACCTGCGGCCGAACCAGTTCGGCATCTTCGTGTTCGGCCTCTCGAACACGCTCGGCCTCGGCCTGCCGCTGCCGCTCGAACTGAGTCCGCTGGGCATGCCAACCTGCTACGCGCGCTGCAGTCTCGATCTGACGATCGCGGTGCTCAACACGGGCGGCACGATGCAAACGGTGCTGTCGCTGCCGAGCGCTACGTCCGCGCTCGGGTCGACGTTCTATGCGCAGGTGCTGGGGCTGGATCCGGGCATCAACGCGTTCGGTGCGGCGACGAGCAACGGCATCGCGCTCACGGTCGGCAACTGAGCCCGGCGCTGGTTGACGCAGCTGGCGCCGCTTTGCCCGTCGCCAGGTCGAGAGCACGGTCGCGAAGGCAACGCCTGTGCGGCGGCCGGGTGCGACGCTTGCATCTCGGCGTGGAATCGCCGGCTCGTGACGGTTTGTGATGGCCAGTCGCGCGGCCAGATCCGTGCGGAAAGATGCCGAGGTCGAGGCGCGGCTACCTGCGGACGGCCCGCATTGTTCTTTTTCCGGGTCGTTGCGCGTGACCGGCGGCCGATCGCTGCAGCACCGCCTGCGCGCGGGCCAACAGCTCGCGAGATGGAACGGCTTGACGACAAGTCGTCTGCGCCGCCGTGCAGGCCGAGCACACGATCCTCGACCTGACCGCGCGCCGAGAGCACGATGACCGGGGTCTTGTCGCCATGCGCCAACAGCGATCGGCCGCTCGCGTTCGTCAGCACGAGCGCGCCGGACAGCGCCGCCTCGGCCGCGCGCAACACGACTCCAGGCGGCTCGAGCGGCAACCGTTCCCACACCGCCACTGCGACTGCACGCAAGCGTTCGGTCGACTCGCCCGCCAAGGCGGCGATACGAAGCGGCAGCGCAGTCGCTACTTCGACCGCCGCACGCTGCGTTGCGTCGCGCGCGCTGCGGCGCAGTTCCTCGACGAGCGGCAACGACGCGCGCCAACCGAGCCAGCCCAACAGACCTGCCGGCAGCAGGGTGAGCACGAGAAACACGGTGGTCGACGTTCGCAGTCCGGGCACCAGCGCAGTGTGCCAAGACCTGGCGGCCCATTGTCAGGAGCTTGCAAGGCGGTCAGGAACTTGCAAGGCTGTAGGAACGTGCAACGGCGAACGAGCGGTCGTGCGGACGTGCTTACTTCCGCTCGGAGTGGTGTAGGTGTGGTGTGAAGAGTCGAGCAGCGGTCACAGGTGGCGCAGCACAAAGGGCGGCACGTTCTTCGGCGAGGCTCGCGAGCGCTACGGCACGAGGCCGTTCTCGTCCATGGGTCGTTCCACTGCCTCGTACATCGGCGCTCCCCCCTCCGGTCGATCACCCTGCTCCTGCTTGGCGTCGCGCTTGGCGGCGTTGCGGGCCAGGCGCTCGACCTGCTTGGCCTGGCGCTTGGCTTGCTTGTCGCGCTCGCGAGCGCGCTTCTCGAACGTCTGGGGGGTGCGGTTTCTTGCCATGTAACCTCTATCGAACCTCGGAGCGCTGACCGTGGAAGCTCATTGTAGACGCCTGAGCTGCGCCGCGCTGCAACGGTTCTAGATGTCGCCGCGACGGGCCGCAAGTGCCGTTCTCAGGGGCGCATCAGGTCGCGAGCATGGGCGCCGGAACCCGCCTGAGCCTAACCACCAGCCAGCTTCACCTCGTAGCCAGCCGCGCGCAAGGCTGCGACGACAGGTTCTCGGTAGTCGCCCTGGATCTCGATCGCCCCGTCCTTGGCCGTGCCACCGCTGCCGCAGGCTTGCTTGAGTTGGCGCGCCAGCGCCTTCAGTTCTTCGGCGCGCAGCGGCAGCCCAAGCACCACAGTCACCGGCTTGCCACGGCGCTGCTCGCGCCGCACGCGAATGATGCCGTCGCCCACCGGCCGCACCGCGGCTGCGATCTGCGCCGCACAGCGGCACTTCGCCTGCGGCTTGCGGCATCGCGGACACATGCGTCCGTGGGCAGAATCGTAGACGAGGGCAGCCATGCCCGGAGTCTGAGGGCTTTCGCGCCGTGAGGCAATGCTCGCGCGGCGTCAGGGCCTGGCCTGGCGCTCGACTTCCTGCACGACCAGGACGTAGGCGCGGATGTCGCGGCCGTCCTCGCTCGTCAGATCCGACTTCTCCAACATTCTCGGCAGTGCGCGCTGCCATGCCACGAACGTGAGCGAGCTCGGCTGGATCGGTTGGTGACAGGCGACACAGCTCGTCACCATCAGGCAACGGCCGTGCGCGACCTGATCGATCGGCACGTCGCGAGCGTGCGCCATGGCAGTCACGACTGCGTCGACCATCGGCAGCGGTACCGTTGCACAACCGTGCAGCATCGCCACGGCGAAGGCATGCATGACGATGCGCGGCAACGTGCGCCCGGTTCGCTTCAAAAGTCGATCTCGAAGATGAACCGCAACTGGAAACGCGGCTCGTCGTCGCCTCCGTTCAACAGGAAGAGCGGCGTGGCGGTCAGCGCCCACTCGTGGCCGCGCCAAGCGACGTTCGGGCCCAGGAACAGGTTCTCGCGCCCGCCCGACCGCCAGTCGGGCAACGGGATCTCGTAGAGCAACTCGCCGCCGACGAACAGCGTCGGATCGACCTCGTACGACACACCCGCCGTCTGCCGGATCTCACCTTCGCGGTCTTCGAACTCGAACAGCTTCTCGCCTTCCCAACCGGCACCGACCATCAGGTTGTAGGCCAACTCCCAGCGCTCGAGGATCTTGTCGACGATCACGACGTTCTCCCATTCGAGCATGTGCGGGCCGAGCCCGATCTCGGTCTTGTAGGCAAGGCCGACGAGATCGGTGCGAGGATCGAGCAGGCGCCACTTCAGCTCCGCCGCGGTCAGGTCGTACTTAGTCGCCTCCTCCGCAGCGTTGTCGCTCCAGTGCCACTCGACGAGGTCGATGGCGAAGTGCAGGTTTTTCGAGATGCCGTACTCGATCTCGGTCTTGAAGTCCAAGCGGTCGAAACCACGATCGGCTTCGGTCTCGTGCTTCCAGGTGGCCCATTGCTCGATTTCGAAGTGACCGGGCTTGGCGCCGTGCAGCGACTCTTCTATGTACGTGAAGCGCCGGTCGAGTGGCCGCACGAGCGACGCATCTTCCTGGGCCAGAGCGAGCGAGCCAGAGAGCAGCGCTGCGCCGAGGGCGCAGTAAGGGGACGGGATCTTGGAACGCGTTGAATGTCGGGTCAATGTAATGCCTTCGCGAGGGAACGGCCCCGCTGGCGAGCACTGGCAAGCCGCAGGGACGGTCGAGGCACGGATGATTGCGTGCAACCCGCGCGCTCGCAACCAAGGGAAAGGTTCACGAGCCCGGAAGGAGGCCAAGCGTGCGCCACTACCTCGCGAAACGGTAGCCGAGCCGCTCCAGCACGGCATCGCGCTGGACCACCAAGTCACCGACCCCCGCGGCCCCGACGTTGATCACCGCATAGCGGTAGCTCTGACCGTCCTCGCTCGTCGCAAAGTCGCTCAAGACCTCGCCCGTGCGCACTTCGTTCCACACCCGAGCTTGCGGCGACCGTTGGCGCGCAGCGGCGATGTCGAACGCGTCGGGCGCACGCGCGACGCGCACCGGCTCGAAGACCCGCATCGGGTAACTTGCCGCGTTGGCGAACAGACCCGCCCCACAGCGCAGATTCGGCGCGCGGCCACAGGCGAGATCGAGCGCGATCCGGTAGGCGTTGCAGCCGTCGACCTTCTCGTAGAGATCGGCGAATTGACCGCACAAGCGCGGGTTGATTTCGACGAGACCGATACGGTCGGTGGCCGGATCCCAGAAGAACTCGCAGTTGAACATCGTCCAGCGCAGCTCGAACGCGCGAGCCACCCGGCAGGCCGCGTCTTCGAGACGCCGACACACGGACGCCGGCAACACCGATGGGTAGACGAAGCCCGTGAAGCTGCCCGTTCGCTGGTCGCACACGGAATCGACCACGCCGATCGCATGCACCTCGCGGTCGGTCGCGTAGCCCTCGACGGTGACGAGCTGTCCGCGAAGTTGTTCTTCCGCCACGAACACAGTGCCGTCGACGTCGGGGCCCAGGTAGCGCGCGACCAACTTGGAATAGATGCGCAGGTAGTCACGCCGGTACTCGGCGACGAACGGATCGCGCAAGAATCCGTGCAACTGTGCTTCGCTCGCGACCCGGCGGGCCAGGACCGAGAAAGAGCCCTTGGCCGGCTTGACGAAGCACGGCAATGGCACCGTCAGCTCGAGATCGTCGAGCCGGTCGGGATCGATCACCTGGAACGATGGCGTCTCGGCCGGCAGTTGCGCTCTCTGCACGGCACGAGCGAGCCCCTTGTGCCCGGCGCGCAGGATCGTCACCGGATCGCTCGCCGGCAGTGCAAGCGCCGTTCCGATGGCTGCGGCCACCGCAACGCCAGGATAGTCCGACGAACTGAACACGCCGTGCTGGGCCCCGCGCCAGTCGCGCACGGCAGCGTCGATGTAGCCGAGCACGTCGAAGTCGTACCGGCAGTTGGCGTCGTCGGGCGCCTCGAGCACGAGTTCGAAGGCATCGGCCCAAAGCTCGGGCCTCGCCAACAATTGCTGGCGATCCCAAGCTGTGGGAAACAGTACTCGCACGCGCTGCACGGGGCCATTGCAGCAGATTCGTCTACGAATCGCGATGACGAGGCGATCAGACCAGTTGCTTGCCGCGCGAGCGCCGCAGCACGGCCGGCAAACGGCGCTTGCGCGGGCGGCGCCTCCATGCCCGTGACCTGGTTGCTCTCGAGGTCGATGAGTGTGCGCCCGCGGGCCAGGCTACCCACTGCGGTGCCGACGCCCGTTGGTCCACGGGGGGCTATCGGGATTGCCGCGCGGGCCCGTGAGCTGTCAGCGAGGGCGCGGTGCCGGCGAGGTCAAGTGCACGCAGCGGGAAGGGCCGCGATCGGCGAATGCAGCCCCTACCACCCGCGCGCTGAGCGAAGCGCTCGTCTTTGAGTGGGCCGGCCTCGGCGGTGCCTTGACCGGCTCCAACGCGCGCACGCCGATCCTGGTGGGATCCCGGTAATCGCGTCAGCGACCTTCGCGCACCGAGCGCTCGTCGACGCCTGCGATGTAGGTGCACGCAGCCGGCAGCGTCGCGATCAGTTCGGGCAGGTCCCGATAGCGCAGCAGCTCGGGGCACAGCGGCCACCGGTTGCCGTCCTCGGCATACGGCTGCCCGAGGTCGTCCGCGACAACGCGCACGATGCGAGGGCACAGATGGGCCGCGAGCAGCGCGACGACGCCCGCTTCGCCGAGTCCGACGACGTACACGGGCGCCGCTCCGGGCAGGCTCGCACACACGAGCGCGGTGTCGAGCGCGGCCTGGTAGCCCTCGCCGCGGCCGAGGAAGATGCCGTTGCGTTGCCACGCTGCGCGGAAGCGGGCCCATTCGCCGTACGGACGTGGACACACCAGCACCGGCCGCGGCGCGGCAAGCCAGGCGGGGTCGTTCCGCGTGTCCACGTTGCCGCGAGCATCGACGACGACCGTGAACGGCACGGAGTCCGAGCCCTCGGTCTGCTTGCAGCGAAGTGGGATCGGTACGCCGTCGTCGCCGCGCACGCTGCCGCGCCGCCATTCACACCCTTCGGCATCGAGCCATTCTATTGCGTGGGCAAGGACCCGCAGTGTGAGCCCGGGCGCGAGCTCCGCCAGCGACTCCACCTTGGCGCGGCGCCGAAGGTGCGCAACCGCCATGTCGCCGGCCGCAAGCTCGACCGGTGGGCGCGCGCGCAGCAACGGCTGCAGTTCCGCCGTCGAGAAGGCCCGGAACTCGGGTTCCGCGACCCGCGCGCGCGGCACACCGTCGGCGGCCGGCCCGAGCAACACGTCGTGTAGGAACGCGTAGACCTCCTCGCGCATCGGTCGGTCGTAGTTGTGGCCCTCGTCGGCGAAGCGCGAACGCAGCTCCACGCCGTGTTGGCGCGCCCAATGCGCGCGCAGCTCAGGCATTCCTTCGCGGGGGAAATTGTGCGTCCAATCACCGGTGACGCTGCCGAACATGACGGGGCGCGGCGCGAACACCGCGCACATCTCGGGCACGTCGGTGCGCGCCGCCAGGCGCGGCACATGGTTGCAGCCACAGTGCGCACTGGTGTCGGCGACGATCTCCGTCAGGTAACACGCCATGACCATCGGTGCGGCCGCGGCCAATCGTTCTTCGAGCGCCATGAGGTAGTAGCTCTGCTGTGCACCGCCGCTGGCGCCGGTCACCGCGATGCGAGCGGGGTCGACGTCGTTGCGCGCGAGCAGCAGCGAGATCGCTCGTTGGTTGTGCCACGTCATCGCACCGACCGAATTGACGCCGCTGGCAACGTGCTCGACGTGCACCGAGTCGACAGCGAGCGCGATCCAGCCGAACTGGGCCATCGCCGCGCAGCGCGCCTGCACGACCGGATGGCGCGCGCCGTCCTGCCAGTGACCGTGTGGACACAGGACCGCCGGGCGAAGCACCGCGGCCGATGCAGGTGCAGTCGCCGGCAGCCAGAGCCAACCAGTGGCACGATGGTCCGGAAACCCGACCCAGCTGATGCGCTGCAGTCGCACGCCGTCGCGAGCGAGTTCTGCGTGCACGCGCACGTCGAGCGGCACGTCTTCGGGCGGCGGCAACAACCCGAGTGCATCGGCGACGTGCCGCCGCACTTCCAGCCGCCGAGTGGGCCAAGCGGCAGCAGCCCCATCTGCCAGGCTCGGCGTCACCTTCGGCAGCAGATGCTCGCGCAAACTACGCAGTGCGGCTTGCCGTTTGGCGACAGGCAACACGGGTGCCACTGCGGCGATCGCATCGGCATGAGCAAGCGCGCGCTGCACTTCGATCTCGTCGAGGTCGCCAGCGAAGGGCTGGTGCGCACCGATGTTGTTGCCCAGGCGAAGCTGCGCCTTCGGCGATTCCCCGTGCCCCAGTTCGGCGAACCCCTGGCGTTCGCCATCGACGAACAGCATCGCGATCGTGCTCTGTGGATCGTACGCCACTTCGATCGCATGCCAGTTGCCGTCGTCGACGCGCACCAGCGACGGCACACGCACCGACTGCCACGACCACGCTTCGAACGAAATCCGACCCGGCGTGCGACCCAACACGAGCGACAGCCCGACGGCATCGCCCGCGCGCGCCATCAGCGGCGTGCAGAAGCCGCTCGTGCTCGTGCGCAGGTGGCAACGCAACCTGAACGGCTCGGTCGACGAGATCGGCAGCGGCCCCACGTCGATGCAGGCGCTCGAGCCGTCGAAGTGCGCGGCGCCACCGTGCACCCCGTCGGCGATCGGTTGCGCGCCGTGCCAACGAGCGTCGGCCATGTCGAGCGAAACGCTCAATCCCACAGCAGATTCTGCCTTTTGGCACGCACACGAGGCCGTGCAGAGTAGGAACGTGCCCAAGGCGTTCGCGGTGATCCACATGGTGCACCAAGATACGCTGCGGCCGTCATTCTCGCGCGGGCAAGGTCGACGGCGGCGTAGGTCCTTTCGATTCCAGGCACCGCCCACTCAGGCAACACTGTCAGGGCGGTCGCGTCAGTTGCCGACTTCGACCGAGATGCCGTTGCTGAGCGAAGCAAACGAGGGGAACGGTCCATTCACTTCGATCGCGAGGCCTTGGCCGACCAACGTGCCGAGCGACCGCGAGGGGCGATTCGTCTTCACCGGCGTGGCCCCCGGTGGCCACGTTGGCCACGTGGTGGACTGCGGCATGCACGCGGGCGGTCCGAGGGGCGCAACCGACATGTTCGAAGTCCGACCAGACAAGGCAACCGAGGTCGTGCTGCGCGTCGACAAGTGATCGGCTGGCGCGGCTACCCTTCGGTCGAGCCCCAATGGCAGCTGCACGTTGCCCGTCGGTCGCTACCATGACGCGGCCGTGCGCTCCCTGCACTTTTTCCTCGGCCTCGCTGTCGCCACTCACGTCGTGGCGCAGCTTCCCGAACCGGCCGCGCACCCGAATCTGGTCGAGCGCTATTGCAGTGAATGCCACGTCGGCGACGAAGCCGAACGCGAGTTCGATGTGCGTCGCTTGTTGGCGCCGGATGCCGCGGCCGTCCATGGCTACAGCGATCGCTTGGCACTGACCGTGCAGCGGCTGCGCGCGCGCACGATGCCGCCGCCCGACGCGGACCAGCCGTCCGTCGACGAACGCCGCGAACTGACGACGACGTTCGCCCGGCTCGCACCCGCCGTGCCCGGCGCGCGCATCGCGACCATTCGCCGCCTGACTCGCACTCAGTACGAGCACACGGTGTGCGATCTGTTCGGCATCACCTGGCAAGCCCGAGATCTGCTGCCCGACGATGCGAGTGCGCACGGATTCGATGGTCAAGGCGACGTGCAGAACGTCTCGCCGCTGCTGTTCGAGAAGTACCTCGACGCCGCAGGTGCAGTCGCCACAGCCGTGCTCGCGACGCCTGCGGCTCGCAACGCGGTGTTCGACGATGTTGTGCCGCTGGCGACGACACTGCCGCCCTTCCTGGCGCGCGCGTTCCGCCGACCGGTCTCCCCCATCGAAGCCACCGAGCGACTCGCGGACTTCGACGCCCTTCTGGCCGCCGGCGTGGCAGTCGCCGAGGTGAGGCACGGGCTGCTGTGTTCCGTGCTGAGTTCGCCCTCATTCATCTTCCGCGCCGAGTCCGGTCGCGACGACGCGCCCGCCCACCTCTCGGCTCACGAGCTCGCGGTGCGTCTCGCCTACCTGCTGACTTCGTCGATGCCCGATGCCGAACTCGCGGCCCGCGCGGACGACGGCAGCCTTCTGTCGCACGCAGTGCTCGCGGCACAGGCGCGGCGCCTTG
Organism: Planctomycetota bacterium; assembly: GCA_039921435.1. Classification (GTDB taxonomy): domain Bacteria; phylum Planctomycetota; class UBA1135; order UBA1135; family UBA2386; genus DASVAL01. The sequence continues at coordinate 13,633 of JBDSBS010000329.1, forward strand.
CCACGCTGCACGAAGGCCGGCGTCTGGCGGACGACTTCGCAGCGCAATGGCTCGGTTTGCGCGAAGTGTTGACTGCCACCGCCGACGTCCGCCGCTACCCGGAGATCTGGAACGGCAACCTGCGCCCGTCCTTCTACGAAGAAGCTGTGCGCTGCTTTGGCGCCATCGTCGCCGAGGACCGCAGCGTGCTCGAACTGCTCGACGCCGACTCCACATTCGTCGATGCAACACTGGCCAAACACTACGGCCTGGCCAAGGTCGAGGGCGGCTTTCGCCGCGTCGCGCTCGACGACCACCGCCGCGGTGGACTCCTGGGCATGGGTGCTGTGCTGATGGCGTCGTCCTATCCACTGCGCACGAGCCCGGTGCGGCGCGGCAAGTGGATCCTCGACAAGCTGCTCGATGCTCCCCCACCGCCGCCGCCGCCCGACGCGGGCACGTTGCCGGCCGACGACAAGCAGCAAGACCAGCTGACGCTGCGGCAGCGGCTCGAGCGCCACCGGCGCGAACGCGGCTGCGCCTCGTGCCACGCGCAGATGGATGCGCTCGGCTTCGCGCTCGAGAACTTCGACGTGCTCGGGCGCTGGCGCACCGAGATCCACGGTGTGCCGGTCGATACGCAGGCGACGCTGCCCGACGGCACGGAGATCGATGGACCCGTGCGACTCAAGGCCGAACTGCTGCTGCGCGCCTATGACTTCGTGCGCGCGATGGCCAAGAACCTGCTCGTGCACGGCATCGGTCGCGACATGACGTTGGCCGACGAACCGGCCATCGCCGCGATCGTGGTCGCGACGCGCGCTGGCGGCGACCGATTCTCGGCGCTGCTCGAAGCCGTCGTCACCTCACCGCTGTTCACCATGCGCGATCCCGGAGCCTCACCATGATCGTGCCCATGTTCGGTCGACGCGCGTTCCTGCAGGGTGCCGGCGTGACCTTCGTATTGCCGTGGCTCGAAGGCATCGCAGCGCGCCTGCCTCGCGAACTGCGAACACCACCCGTTCGGCTGGCGATCGTCGTGACGCCGAACGGCATGCTGCCCTCCGCCTGGCACCCGCAACCACAAGCCGACGGCTCGGGCTGGGTGCCTTCGTTCACCCTCGAGTCGCTCGCACTGCACCGCGCTCGGGTTTCCGTGCTGACCGGACTCGCCAACCGCCAGAGCTTCGATGGCGACGGCCACTACGCGAAGGTCGCGCCGCTGCTGACCGGCAACAAGATCCGCCGCACCGGCGGCCGCGATCTGTCGAACGGCGTGTCGATGGACCAGGTGGCGGCGCAGCAGATCGGCACGCACACGCTGCTGCCATCGCTCGAACTCGGCTGCGATCCGATCTACCCCGTCGAGGACATGGGCTACTCGACGGTCTACGGCGGTCACATCGCGTGGAGCGCACCCGACCGGCCGATGCAGAAGGAGATCGTGCCGCGCCAGGTGTTCGACCGGCTGTTCCGCAGTCGTGCCATGGCGGCCGATCCCACGCGCGCGAGCGTGCTCGACGCCGTGCGCCGCGACAGCAAGCGCCTTGCCCTACGGCTGGGCCAACGCGACCGCAACAAGCTCGACGATTACGAAGATGCCGTGCGCGCCTTGGAACGACGCATCGATGCCGCCGCTCGCAGAGCCACAACGACGCCGACGATCGCCGCCGACCTCGCACCGCCGGCCGGGATCCCGAGCGACTACCGCACGCACATGGGGCTCATGCTCGATCTGATCGCGCTCGCCTTCCGCACGGACTCGACGCGCATCGTCACGTTCTTGACCGGCAACGAAGTGTCGAGTCGCAACTTCGAGTTCGTCGACGGCTGCGCCGGCAGCTTCCACGAGTTTTCACACCACGAAGGCAAGGCCGAGAAGCAGGAACCCTACCGCCGCATCAATCGCTGGCACGTCGAGCAGTTCGCGTCGTTGCTCGATCGGCTCGCCGCGATCGAGGAGGGAGACGGCAACTTGCTCGACCACTCGATGGTCGTGCTAGCGGCGGCGATGAGCGACGGCAATGCGCACTCGCCGCACGACCTGCCGGTGTTGCTTGCGGGCAGCGGTGGTGGCTCGTTGGCGCCAGGTCGCCTCATCGCTTCGCCGAAGGACACGCCGCTCTGTTCGCTGTGGCTCGCGCTGCTGCAGCGACTCGGCGTGGCGGCGGAGAGTTTTGGCGATGCGACGAAGCCGCTGCTCTGAGCTAGGTCGTCCGCGGTGCTTCGCGCCGGAGTGCGAACTCGCTCAGGACTTCGCCGCGCGCCCAAGGCGCGCCGCTTCGATTCTGAAGCATGCGCTCGCAGTGGCCCGGCGTCAGCGTTGTTTGCCGGTACCTTTGCAGGCCTCGCAGGGCTTGGCCTCCGTCATGCCCTCGGTCTTGACGAGGCCCGTGCCGGCGCAGGCTATGCACGGCTTGGCTGCGGTCGTTGGCTCTTGCTTCGAGCACCCGGCCAACAGCAGCGGGAGCAAGCAGGCGAGGGCAGCGACGCCAAAGACGGAGCGGGAGAAGGAACGATGGTCACGGCGCATCGGGGCAGGCTACCCTGCAGGTGTACCGGAATCGCCTGCCGCGCACAGCCAAGGGCATGGGGCCAAGAGCTGCCGCCGCGCACGTTCGACCTCGTGGTCTTGGGCCACCCTCGCGAGAACCGGTTGCACGCTGTCCGAGCTGCGCCGGTGATTTCGCGGCGACCTCCATTCCTTCAAGACACGACGCGTCGCGACGGGCACGCTCGCGGCATGATGCAGAAATTGTCGCCGGTGCTCGTACTCGACGCGATCGAACCGGCGCTGCCGTTCTTTCGCGATCGCCTCCAATTCGGGTGCTCGCTACCGTGCCGTTGCGCGAGGGCGAACTCACGCTCGGCTTCGCGATCCTGCAGCGGGATGCCGTCGAGATCATGCTGCAAACGCGGGCTTCGGTGGCAGCCGACGTGCCTGGCCTCGCGGAGGAATCGAACCGAGCGACGCTGTTCGTCGAGGTCGACGACGTCGCGGCGATCGAACGGGCGCTGAGCGGCTGTGAGATCGTCGTGCCGCGTCGCCGCACGTTCTACGGGGCCTCTGAGATCGGCGTGCGCGCACCGGGTGGGCACGTGCTCGTCTTCGCCCAGATGTCACAGTGACCAGATGTCCCAGTGAGCCAGAGACTCTCAGTCTGCCGCGCGGTCGTCGGCAGTGCGATCCTTGGCGCGCCCGCGCCCACGACCACTGCTGCCCGCACTGCTCCCGCGCGGGCGCTGCGCATCGCGGCTCGGTGGCTCGAGGTCGAATGCCTCCCCAGTCCCAGTCCGGCATAGGATGCGCGGCTCACCTTCGATCTGCACGGGCCGCAGCACGACGCCGCGCGTGCACAGTTCGCGCACGTGCTGGTGCGACAGTGCAAGCCCGCGGTAGACCTTCGGCAGCCGGAACGCGCAGTCCTCCCGCCAACGCGAACACCCGTACGCTTCGCGGCCTTCGACGACCGCCGCCTGGCAGCGCGGGCAGATGCCGAGCCCATCGGTCGCCAACCGCGGCGACAATCCCGTGTCGATGAGCTGCTGGATGCGCTGCACGATCTCCAGCATGAACGCCGAACGCTCGCGCTGGCCGCGTTCGACCTCGCCGAGCTTGAACTCCCACTCGCCGGTCAGCTCGGGTGACTTGAGCACCGGGTCGGCGATGATCGCGATCAGGTAGCGGCCGAGGTCGGTGATGCGAAGTGCCTTCTTGTCGCGGCGGATGTAGGCGCGCGACAACAGGGTTTCGAGGATCGAAGCACGTGTCGCCGGCGTGCCGAGCCCGCGACCCTTCATGGCAAGGCGCAGCTGTTCGTCGTCGACGAGCTTGCCCGAGGTCTCCATCGCCGCCAGCAGCGTGTTCTCGGTGTAGGGCCGCGGCGCCTTGGTCTTGCCCTCGTGCAACTCGGGCTCGTGCGGGCCACTCTCGCCTTCGGTGAACGACGGCAGCTCCTGAACGTCATCGTCGCTGTCGCTTTCGCCTTCGTCGAGCTCGGCATCCCGGCCCTGCGCATCCTTGCCCTTGGCCTTGCCGCGCGCCTTGCCCTTCGCCTTGCGCACCTCTTCCTTCGGCTCGAGTGCACTCCAGCCCGGATCGGTGACCACGACGCCGCGCGCGCGGAACGGTACCTCGGCCGACTTCGCGTGCACGGTCGTCACCTCCTGCTGCTTGTCGCCGAGGAACACCTGCACGAGCCGCGTCGCCACCGCGTCGAACACCTGCTGATGCTCGCCCGAAAGCGCGTCGAGCTTGCCGGTCGGGATGATCGCATGGTGGTCGGTGACCTTGCCGTCGTCGAACACGCGGGCCGGCCGAGCCCGCGGTCCGCGCTCCCCTTCGGGCGCGCCCGCGATGTGCTGCGCGAGCAGTGCCAGAGCAGTTGGGTTCCACGCCCGAAGCTGGCCCAGCGCCGTGCGTACGGCGTCGACCATGTCAAGCGAGAGGTGGCGGCTGTCGGTGCGCGGGTAGGTCAGCAGCTTCCTCTCGTACAGATCCTGCGCCACCTCGAGCGTGCGCGCCGCCGACATGCCGTGGCGCAGGTTCATGTCGCGCTGCAGCTGGGTCAGGTCGAACAGCAGCGGTGGCGGCTGTGTCTCGCGGCGCCGTTCGACGCGCTCGATCGACAGCGGCTGTCCCGACACGCGCTGCAGCAGCTCTTCGGCCGGCGCCTGTTCGCGAAAGCGCTCGCCCGTGAACTGGAACCTCGCCTTGCGATACTTCGTGCGCAGCTCCCAGAACGGTCGCGCGTCGAACACGCGGATCTCGTCATCGCGGTGCGCGATCAGCGCCAGCACCGGCGTCTGGACACGGCCAAGGCTCCACAACACACCGCCGCCGCCGTAGCGCACCGTGTAGGCGCGGGTCGCGTTGAGACCGACGATCCAGTCGGCCTCGCTGCGAGAACGCGCGGCGTGATGCAGGTTGTCGTAGTCGGTGCCTGGCTTGCGCGCAGCGAGTGCTGCCGCGATCGCCTGCTCGGTCAGCGAACTGAGCCACAGGCGCGTGTGCGGCCGTTCGGCGCAGCCCGCATACTCGAGGATGTAGCGGAAGATCAGTTCGCCCTCGCGCCCGGCGTCGGTCGCGCAGACGAGCTCGTCGGCGCTGCGGCACAGTCCAGCGACGATGTCGAGCTGCTGCTTCCTGCCGCGTTCGTCGGTCGGCTTCAGTTCGAATCGCTCGGGCACGAACGGCAAGCGCTCGAGCGACCAACGCTTGAGGGCCGGATCGTACTCGTCGGGCGCCTTCAGTGTCGCCAGATGCCCCAGCGCCCAGGTGACCTGCCAGCCGTTGCCTTCGAGGTAGCCATCGCGCCGCTGGCTCGCGCCGAGCGCCTTGGCGAGGTCGCGCGCCACCGAAGGCTTCTCGGCCACCACCACGTTCATTGTGTCGGCACCCTAGTGCCTCGGAGCCGCTGTCGCATGCTCGTTTTGCCGCGGCATGGCCCTCGAGCGGTCGCGGTCCACCGCGCCGCCGGTTCTGCCTTCCGCCCGGCAGCCGACCGGGTCGAAGCAGCTCGGTCCCCAAGCCACCAGAACGCGAGGGAGCGGGAAGCGGTATCCTCGCGGCTTCAACAAGAGACAACCCATGCGCCAACTCGATCGCAACGTGACGTTCTTCGCAGCTCTCGCCCTCGGCCTCGGCTCGACCGCGCTCGGCCAGGCGAGCTGGCACCTGGCCTATCCACCCCAGTCGCCGCCGGTGCTCGGCTTCTGGGGGGCAGCGTTCGACGAAGTGCATGGGCAGGCTCTGCTGCTCTTCCCGCGCGGCCCGTCCGCGAACCAGGCATGGCGGTGGAACGGCAGCGCGTGGTCGCAGCTCATCGGGCAGTTGCCGCCCGCGCGCTCCGACAGCTACGTCGCGTGGGACGCGGTTCGGCAGCGCGTCGTGGTGTTCGGCGGGCGATCCGCGTCTTCGGGCCAGTTTCTACAGGACCTCTGGGAGTGGGACGGGGCCGTGTGGCAGCAGCAATTCGCGTCGATGCCGCCGCCGCGCGACTCCGCAGCGCTCGCCTTCGATCGCACCCGCGGTGTGCTCGTGATGTTCGGTGGCTGGAACGGCAGTGTCCCGCTCAATGACACCTGGCAATGGAACGGCTCGACGTGGTCGGGCACCAACCCGATGGTGCGCCCGCCGGGGCGCGAGCAGGCGGCGATGGCCTTCGATCCGACCACGCAGCGCGTGCTGCTCTACGGGGGTCAGGCCAATGCGCCGGCGGGCTTCGTCGTCTTCAACGACACCTGGTCGTGGAACGGCACGACCTGGCAGCAGCACTTCCCGGCCACGCCACCGTTCTACCGCAAGACACCCGCGATGGTCGCCGACCTGGCGCGCTCGCGGGTCGTGCTGTTCGGCGGCAGCACCTTCGACTTCCAGACCTGGGAGTGGGACGGTTCAGAATGGCACGCCTCGAATCCGGGCTCGCCCGGACCCAGGTGGTCGCCGATTGCGGTCTACGACACGGACCGGCGCGAGGTGATGTTGCATGGCGGGGAATCCACCTCCACCGGAGCCAGCAACGACACGTGGCTCTACCGCACCGCCAGCCCGGCGACGGCTGTGGCGTTCGGCGCGGGCTGCGCGGGTTCCGCTGGCGTGCCAGTGCTCGCGAACGCGACCTACAGCCTGCCGTGGATCGGCGACACCGTGCGCACTCGAGTGAGCAACCTCGCTCCTGGAGCACTCGGTGCCGTGTTCGT